>CAZFXK010000005.1:0-43303 GCA_964522975.1 uncultured Bacteroides sp.
TCGCGACCCCAACCTTGGCAAGGTTGTGCTCTACCAACTGAGCTATTTCCGCATTTTTATTAACGGTGCAAATATAAGGGGTTTCGGTATTAACACCAAATATTTTAATAAAAAAAGTATTATTATTTTTCAAGGCACCACAGAATAACAGTTTATTTCTTCAACAATGCTTGTTCGGCTTGAAGTACTTGATTAAAATTAAATTCTTCTTTAATTTTATTAAAAAGAAGAACGATTTGATCATTACATAAATTCCCGATACTCCCTTCGTGTGTATGATTAATTTCCAATGACGGATTAAAATCCCCTCGTTCAATAGCTAATCCTACTTGTCTATATGCATCTCTAAAAGGGACTCCACTAGCCACTAAACGATTAACTTCTTCCACACTGAAAATAGAAAGGTATTTTTTATCATCTAGGATATTCTCATTAACCATCATTTCCTTAATGATATAAGTTGTTATTTGTATGCAATCGAGCAGTTCTTCAAAAACCGGGATAAATACTTCTTTAACTAATTGCAAATCTCTAAAATAACCGGATGGAAGGTTATTTATCATTAAAGTTATTTGTTGGGGTAAACCTTGAATCTTATTGCATTTTGAACGAATCAATTCAAAGACATCAGGGTTCTTCTTATGTGGCATAATACTGGATCCTGTGGTACAAGCATCGGGCAATTTAATAAAATTGAAGTTTTGGCTGTTAAAAAGACAAGCGTCATAAGCCAATTTTGAGAGTGTCCCGGCAATAGAAGCTAAAGCAAAAGAAACATTCCGCTCTAATCTCCCCCTACCCATTTGCGCATAAACCACATTATAGTTCATGGAATCAAATCCTAAAAGCTTTGTAGTCAATGTTCTGTTTAATGGAAAAGAAGAACCATATCCGGCTGCAGACCCTAATGGATTGCGATTACACATTTTATAGGCTGACTGCACAAATAACAAATCATCGACTAAACTTTCAGCATAGGCTCCAAACCACAAGCCAAAAGAAGAAGGCATTGCTATTTGTAAATGGGTATATCCAGGCATCAAAACTTTTTTATGCCGCTCACTTTGAGTAATTAATTCATTAAAAAGCTCCTCAACAGCTTCTACAATCTCTTTTAATTGAGAACGGGTGAACAACTTCAAATCCAACAATACTTGATCGTTTCTGGATCGACCACTATGAATTTTTTTCCCAATATCACCCAGTTTTTGAGTAAGCATTAATTCAACTTGAGAGTGAACATCCTCCACTCCTTCTTCTATTACAAACTCACCTTCTACGGCTAATTCATAAATACGCTTCAATTCATCTAAAAGCACACGAAGTTCATCATCTTCCAAAAGTTCTATTTCATTAAGCATAATGATGTGCGCCATAGAACCCAAAACATCATATTTAGCTAAATAAAGATCAAGTACCCTATCTCTTCCTACTGTAAAATCCTCAATCCGTTTATCTACTTGTATGCTTTTCTCCCAAAGTTTTCTAGCCATAGTAGGTATTTTATTGTATTTGTATTAATAAGGCAAACGTGCTATAACTTCTATCATCTTCTCCAACCCATCTTTAATGGGTTTTTGTATCATTCCTTTCATAAATGGGTTTACCTCTAATCCGGCTGTTACTTTAGCCTTACAACTACTCTCATTAATGGAGACAATCTGAATCCACAAACTAAGAGGAACAGGAGAATTAGAAGCTTGGAATTTAATGCAAGTATGAGGATTTCTTTCAATAATATGAAAAGAGATCTTACCCACAGGAACAATCGATAAAGTCAAGGTATCCTTATCAAAGCTTAAATCTTTTATCAAGTCTTGTGGTATTTGATCTTTAAACGAATTTATATGAGTTAAGTCGGACAATAAATCATAAACAGACTCTTGCGAACTATCTATTGTTTTTACACTACTTTCAAATTTTGTCATACCTATTTAAATCAAAAAAAGAACCTTTCAAATGGAAAGATCCATTCAAGAAGTTCTTTTCTATTGTTTTCTACTTTTCAATTTTCTATAAGTGTTTTCAATCGGCATCCCAATTTGCCGGATCTTTTCTCCACTCTTCTAATATTTCAACATCTCCTTCTTTGATGTATCCGGAGCCTAGTGCTTCTTGTATTACTGCTTTATAATTTGTCAAAGTTACTAATGGCACTTTGGCTTTTTTAAAGGCCTCTTTAGCTATGTCGAATTCGTAGGTAAAAGCAGCAACGAGACCTATAACTTCACAACCATCTCTTCGTATGGCTTCAACAGCCTTTATGCTACTACCTCCGGTAGATATTAAATCTTCAACCACAACCACATTCATACCTGGACGAAGTTCACCTTCAATTAAATTTTCCAAACCATGGTCTTTGGGAGTAGATCGCACATAAACAAAGGGCAGATTTAACATATCCGCTACTAACGCTCCTTGAGGTATTGCACCTGTTGCAACTCCTGCAATAGCATCAACTTGCCCAAAATTCTCCAAAATCAGTCTTGTGATTTCTACCTTTACGAAATTACGAAGAGAAGGATATGATAATGTTTTACGATTATCACAATAAAAAGGAGATTTCCATCCTGAAGCCCAAATAAAAGGATTAGCCGGCTGCAATTTAATCGCCTTAATCTTTAATAATTTCTCTGCAAATAATTTCTCTAGCTTTTTCATTTCCTTATCAAGATGATATTAATATAATATTGAGTTACAAAAATATAGAATATCAATGAATTTCAGAAATAGAATGGCAATCTATTTTTTTGTATTTTATTATGAGGGGCAAGTTTATTTCATAAAACATCCTTTCAAGTCAATAAATAAAATCCGTAGTCAATCCATTATCTTGAAGAGCGTGTTCTATTTCAGCATATGTAAACCCCCGCCCCATGGCATATTTCACTAATTTAGAGTGTAAAACATAGGAATTTTCTTCTTTCAAATCCTGCTTTTTCTTTGCTATCAAACCCGATAAATTGTTCATATACAAAGACTGATTAATATTTTTCAGCGCTTCTTCTATTAAATACATATCTACTCTTTTTTGCTTCAATGCTTGTTTTATTTTAATTCTTCCCCACCGAGAGAATTTCACTTTATCATTCACAAAAGCGATACAATATCTCTTTTCATCTAGAAAATGTTCTTTTTCCAGCCAGGATAGAATTTCACATTTATCAGTCTCAGACAGATTAAACTTCTTTAATTTTTGCTGTATATCCCATCTACATCGTTCCGCCTTAGAACAATAAGCAGCAACACGATTTAATGCTGCCCGATAGACCTCTCTTTCATCATTCATTTTCTTGCTCTTATAAAACGATCTCTCTGAAAAAAATCTTGTTTGAGCTCTACTTCAGCATAGCCCAATCTTTCTAACAACTCTACTAACTGCTGTCCAAACAAAGAGTTAATCTCAAAATATAACACTCCATCTGGATCCAATAGTTCCATCCCTATCTCTGCAATCCTTTTATAAAACATCAAAGGGCTCTCGTCTGGAACAAATAAAGCCAAACCAGGCTCCCAATCCAAAACATTCGGATCCATCCCCTCACGTTCTTTCATGGTAACATAAGGAGGATTACTCACAATAAGATCAAAAGAAGAATCTAATAGAAAATCTTTTAATATATCTTTTCTCTTGATTTTTACACCACCATTTAAGTCTAGATTGTTTTTTTTTGCAATTTGCAATGCCCTATCAGAGACGTCCCAAGCCTCAACATACGAATTAGCCATTTCTTTAGCCAGAGTAATGCCAATACATCCACTACCGGTACCAATGTCTAATATCCGCTTAGCATTCGTTTCTTTTTTTACTATTATATCTACTAAATGTTCTGTTTCTGTGCGTGGAATTAAAACTCCGGGAGCAATAAAAAAGGTACGCCCATAAAACTCTACTTTCTCAACTATATATTGAATCGGTTCAAAACGTTGTAATCTATCGAGAATAGAATTCAATTCTTGCTTTTGTTTATCAGATAAAATAATATCTTTGTCTATATAGAGTGAAAGATAATCTATACCTAATAAATCTTCACAAATAATTTTACTTATGCTTTTTATCTCTTCAGGAGGATATAATTCGTTTAAGCATTCAATTATTTGTGCTAATATAGGATGTATATTATTTTTCATAGTACAAAAATACAAATTGTTCATAACTCTGAAGCATTATGGAAAAAGAAAAGTACATGTGGCGTTGCATACAACTCGCAAAAAATGGATTAAGTACTGTTGCTCCAAATCCAATGGTGGGAGCTGTTATTGTTCATAACGACACAATAATCGGAGAGGGCTCTCATTTAAAACCAGGCATGCCCCATGCAGAAATCAATGCCATTAATTCGGTAAAAAACAAAGACTTACTAACCCAATCCACCTTATACGTTAATTTAGAGCCTTGTTCTCATTACGGAAAAACCCCACCTTGCAGTCAATTCATCATTAATCATAAAATACCCCGAGTCGTTATTGGCTGTAAAGACCCTTTTAGAGAAGTTGCAGGAAAAGGCATCAAGCAACTGGAAGAGGCAGGGATCACTGTTATTGTTGGTGTTTTAGAGAAAGAATGTGAAATTCTAAATAAAAGATTCATCAAGAACCAAACCAACAAACAACCTTATATTATTCTAAAATGGGCAGAATCTGCTGATGGTTATATAGATAGAATTAGAAAAGATGGAACCCCGGCCAAACTTTCTACAAAACTAACCAATATGATTGTTCATAAAAAAAGAAGCGAAGCCTCTGCTATAATGGTAGGCACACAAACTGCCTTATTAGATAATCCCATATTAAATGTTAGAAATTGGGCAGGACCCAACCCTGTAAGGGTGCTAATTGATCAAACATTAAGACTTCCAAGACCTTTATTGCATCTTTTTGACAATGAAATTCAAACTTATGTATTTACAGCAAGAGAAAAAAAATCATCCGAGAAAGTAACGTATATAACTATTGACTTTGATAAGGATATCCTTCACCAGATTACCAAAGAACTCTACAAAAGAGACTTAACCACTCTATTGGTTGAGGGAGGGAGTTCCTTGCATCAATCTTTTATTGACTCCAACCTTTGGGATGAAATACATATTGAAAGAAGTAGGGATACTTTAATTCGAGGAGTTCCTGCTCCACAAATAAGAGGCAACTATGTAAGGACCGAGGAAAAACACTTTGGGGTGAACTACAACATCTATTATAATTACCAGAGCTAGAAATAGATAAATTGAATAAAACGCCTTTTTTAATTATAAATAAATATAAAACTTCCTCTTAGAGTGGAATATGGGGAAAATTGTTTCTATTTTTGCAGATTATACATTATAAATCATAACAATGAAACTAAAGTCGTTATCTATATTAATCATATTATTTACTATTCTGTCCTTTACCGCATGTTTAGATTCAGATGAAGAGTATGAATATAGTTCGAATGATGTTATTTCCTTTTTTGCTCTTCCTGATATATTAGGAAAACAATACTTTTTTACAATTGACCAGATAGGAGGTAACATTTATAATAGAGACTCTCTACCCTTTTGTTCCGACACCATAATTAATAAAATATTAATTAAGCAAATTAATTATGTGGGGTATATTACATCCGGAGACACCTTATTTAATTATTTAGCAGATTCCGTAGATTTACGAAAACCTTTAGAAATAACATCCCACGCTCCTGATGGTCTGTATAAACGGGATTACAAAATAAAGGTTAATGTTCACCAACAGGATCCGGACTCTCTTTGCTGGACAAAACTGAATACTACTTTTGCTAATCAGGCATTAAAAGGAGAGCATAAAACAATTATTTTTAAGGATAGAATAAAAGCTTATAACAAAGAACAAGTATTTTCTTCTCCTTTAAGTGATGGAACAACTTGGGAAAACGAACCCCATAAAGGATTTCCTTCAGCCTCACCCATTAAACTACAGACATTAACTTCTCTTAATGATAAGATTTATGCTATAAACACAGAAGGAAACCTATATTCATCTGAAGATGGGGCTACGTTTACAAAAGAAGAGGAACTTAGCAAAAAGGAAATAATTACTCTACTTTACGGCAGAAATGAAGAATTATATGCTGTAATAAAGGAAACAGAAGAAAACGAAGAAAAACTCTACTTTGCCGGAGTGAATCTTAAGACCTCTTCTTGGAACAAATACAATTTGGTAAATGATGCATTCCCTCTAGAGAACCTATCAGTAACACAATACACCACGTCTACCGGCACAGAAAGAGTTGTTATAGCAGGGAAACCTTCTGAGCTTAATAACCCTACAACACCCTGGTTTAGCTCATCCGGGCAAGAATGGTATGAGATGAAATCAGACAACAAAGAATTAAATTGCCCATATATAAATAATCCTACTATAATTTACTATAACAGTAATTTTTATATGTTTGGAGAACCTTTTGAAGATATTTATTCATCAAGAGAAGCCATTAATTGGAGAATTACAGAAAGTAAATTTCTATATCCAACAGACTTCAATAAACGAACAAATTATTCAATGATAGTAGACGAGAATGGATACCTTTGGATAACTTGGGGGGATGAGGATGAGGTTTGGAGAGGACGAGTAAACAAACTCGGATTTGAAAACCAAAAGAAATAAAAGCCCTAATAACCTTGGATTATAAAAAAGCTTTAATTAATGCAGAGGAATAAAGACGAAATGAATAGCATTCCGCAACATGTCGCAATCATCATGGATGGAAATGGGCGATGGGCACAACTTAGAGGAGAAGAGCGGAGTTATGGGCATAAAATGGGCGCAGAAACAGTACATACCATCGCTGAAGAAGCTGCAAAAATGGGGGTGCGTTTCTTAACTTTATATACATTTTCCATTGAAAACTGGAATCGCCCGACTGAAGAAATTGATGCATTAATGAATTTATTATCAGCATCGCTTGATGAGGAAGCTTTTATAAAAAACAATATACTTTTTCAAGTCATCGGAGATTTAAATAAACTTCCCCAAGAGGTACAAAAGCGATTAAATAGCTGCATCCAAAAAACGGAAAAAAATACAGGTATGTGTTTAACTTTAGCTTTAAGTTATTCTTCCCGATGGGAAATTACTGAAGCCACTAAACATATTGCCCAAAAAGTAAAAGAAAACAAATTAAACATCAATGATATAACAGAAAACTGTATTTCAGACCACTTGACTACCCACAACATGCCGGATCCGGACTTATTGATACGCACAGGTGGAGAGTTTAGGTTAAGCAATTACCTTCTATGGCAATGCGCTTATACTGAGCTCTATTTTTGCAATATATTCTGGCCCGATTTCAATAAGGAAGAGTTTGAAAAAGCTATTTTAGACTATCAGAAACGGGAAAGACGTTTTGGAAAAACAAGAGAACAAATAATTTAAGAACAAAAATTAAATATATATTTAGATGCATTATCGAATAATCTCCATACTCATCTGTTTCTTCTATTTCACTATTGGAGCTTTAGGACAAGAATTAGAAAGTCAAAAAACTTCAGATAAGGATAAACCTGTCATCCTTTATACAGGAAAAGCCCAGAAATATGAAATTGCTGACATACAGGTAGAAGGAGTTCCCAACTACGAAGACTATGTCTTAATTGGCCTTTCAGGACTTTCCGTGGGACAAACCATCTTGGTGCCAGGCGATGACATTACGCAAGCCATAAGACGTTATTGGAGGCATGGACTTTTTTCTGATGTCAAAATTACAGCTGAAAAAATAGTAGATGATAAAATATATTTAAAAATTAGCTTAACTCAACGCCCTCGAATATCAGACATTCGATATCATGGGGTGAAAAAATCCGAAAGAACTGATCTGGAAGCTAAATTAGGCTTGGTTAAAGGAGGCCAAGTAACACCTAATTTAATTAATCGTGCCAAAACAATCATTGAACGATATTTTGATGACAAAGGGTTTAAAAATGCTGAAGTAATGATTCTCCAAAAGGATGACCCTGACAAAGAGAATCAAATCTTTTTAGATGTAAACATAGATAAAAAAGCAAAAATAAAAGTTCGACAAATACACATCACGGGCAATGAAACTCTTAGTAATTTGAAGATAAAAAAAACAATGAAAAAAACCAATGAAGTAGGACGCGTTCGAAATTGGTTTAAAACAAAAAAGTTTGTTTCAGAGAATTACGAAGCTGACAAAGAGCGTATCATTGAAAAATACAATGAATTAGGCTATAGAGATGCAGCTATTATCAACGATAGCGTAGAACTTGTAGCAGAAAATAGGGTTGATGTGTACTTAGATCTTGAAGAAGGAGATAAATATTACTTAAGAAACGTACACTGGATTGGAAACACTCTATTTCCTTCTGAATACCTTAATGAGCTCTTACAAATGAAAAAGGGTGATGTTTACAACCAAAAACTTCTAACCGAAAGAACCCTTACTGATGATGATGCTATTGGCAACCTTTATTATAACAATGGATATTTATTCTATAATTTAGATCCGGTTGAAGTTAATATTGTAGGGGACTCCATTGACTTAGAGATGAGGATATTCGAAGGTAGACAAGCAACGATCAATAAGGTGAAAATTAATGGTAACGACCGATTATATGAAAACGTAGTACGTCGTGAGTTAAGAACCCGTCCCGGTGAACTATTCAGTAAAGATGACTTAATGCGCTCAATGCGTGAAATTCAACAAATGGGACACTTTGACCCGGAAAACATTCAACCGGATATTAATCCTGATCCTGTAAATGGAACTGTAGATATTGCTTTTCAATTGGAATCAAAAGCAAATGATCAAGTTGAATTTTCAGCAGGATGGGGACAGACTGGTGTCATTGGTAAATTAAGCTTGAGGTTTACGAATTTCTCATTACCAAACTTATTCAAAAAGAATAAGAATTATAGAGGTATTTTACCACAAGGTGATGGACAAACACTAACAATCAGTGGACAAACTAATGCAAAATATTATCAGTCTTACAGTATCTCATTCTTTGACCCTTGGTTTGGAGGTAAACGCCCTAATTCATTCTCTCTTTCGATGTTTTACTCCAAACAAACCGATATAAGTAGCCAATACTATAATAATGCGTACATCCAAAACTTGCAGAACATGTATTATGGAGGTTATTATGGTGGATCAGGAATGTATAACTATGGTAATTACACCAGCTTTGAGAGCTTTTATGACCCTGATAAATCAATGCAGATGTTTGGTATTGCTGCGGGATGGGGAAAACGTCTAAAGTGGCCGGATGACTATTTTACACTTTCTGCTGAATTATCTTATCAACGTTATATTTTAAAAGATTGGATGTATTTTCCTGTGACTAATGGAAATAGTAACAACATTAGTCTCAATATAACTTTAGCTAGAAGTTCGATAGATAATCCACTATATCCCAGAAGTGGATCAGAATTCTCCCTATCTGCTCAAATAACTCCTCCTTATTCATTGTTTGATGGTAAAGACTATAGCAAATATGATCAAACGAAACTGGAGGATATGAATAAAATGCATAAATGGATTGAATACCATAAATGGAAATTCAAATCAAAGACATATACTCCACTGGTTGATCCATTCCGATATAAAAGAACACCTGTTTTAATGACTCGTGTAGAATTTGGACTATTGGGACACTATAATAAACATAAAAAGTCTCCTTTTGAAACCTTTGATATGGGAGGTGATGGAATGACCGGATATTCAACGTATGCAACAGAAAGTATTGCCCTTCGTGGATATGAAAATAGTTCTCTTACACCCTATAGAGGAACTGAAGGTTATGCTTATACCCGCCTAGGTTTGGAATTAAGATATCCTGTACTTCTTGAACCAAGTTCAACCATTTATATACTAGGTTTTGTTGAAGCAGGTAATGCATGGAATGACATTAAAGACTTTGACCCTTTTGACTTAAAACGTTCCGCAGGAGTGGGTGTACGTATATTCTTACCTATGATTGGAATGATGGGTATTGATTGGGCTTATGGATTTGATAAGGTGTTTGGGTCCAAGGAATATGGAGGAAGTCAAATTCACTTTATCTTAGGACAAGAATTTTAACCTTTAACGTTAGTAAAATGAAAAAAATTGGAATTATATTCATTTCACTTTTTGTATTTGGCTTAACAGCAAATGCACAAAAATTTGCTCTCATTGACATGGAATACATATTAAACCATATACCTGCATATAAAGAAGGTAGCGAGAGAATAGAAACTAAAGCTAAAGCATGGCAACAAGAGATTCAAGATGTAGCGAAACAAGCAGAATCACTGTTTAAGAACTATCAAAGCAAAATAAAATCACTCAACGACCAACAAAAACAAAAAGAAGAGGAGTCAATAATAGCTAAAGAAAAAGAATTAGCTGAACTCAGAAAGAAATATTTTGGTCCTGAAGGTGAAATGGCAAAAGAACAAGCTGCTTTCATGCAACCCATTGAAGACTCAATCTATGAAGCTGTAAAAAAACTTTCAGAAATACATGGATATAGTGTAGTACTTGATAGGGCTTCTGCCACTAGTATTATTTTTGCTTCTCCATCCATAGATATTAGCAATGAGGTACTTAATAGGTTAGGTTATTCAAATTAATTTCATACATTTGTAGTTACATATTTTTTCAAAAGACAATTAAAAATAAACTATACACTATGCTTAAAAAAATCGCATTAATTATTTTACTGGCCTTACCAATTGGCCTATTTGCACAAACTCTAAAATTTGGTCATTTAAATTCACAAGAAATCATTGTATCAATGCCTGAATTTAAAAAGGCTGAGACTGAAATGGAAGCTTTACAAAAAAAGTATAGCGAAGAAATGCAAAGAACACAAGAGGAGTTCAATAAAAAATTTCAAGAATTCCAGCAAACGGTTGACTCTCTTCCTCAAAATATAGCAGAAAGAAGACAAAGAGAGCTACAGGATATGGCACAAAGACAGGAGCAATTTCAACAAGAAGCATACGAAACAATGCAAAATGCTCAAAATGAATTAATGATGCCTATCTATAAAAAACTAGATGAAACAATCCAAGAAGTAGGAAAGAGTCAAGGGTTTATTTATATCTTTGATATTGCAAGAACTGCCATTCCTTATATCAACACAGCCCAAAGCACAGATTTAACTTCTTCAGTAAAATCAAAACTGGGTATATAATTAAAAAGAAAGCAATTAAAGCTTCTAAAGGTTTACAAAAGGGAGACTAAGCGATGGAGCTTTTCTCCCTTTTTTTATAAATAAAAATATGCTACCTCAGAAACCAGGCCCCATAGGTGTTTTTGATTCAGGTTATGGAGGACTTACCATACTCAAGGAAATAAAGAAAATCTTACCTGACTATGACTACCTTTACTTAGGAGATAATGCTCGTACGCCATACGGCACTCGATCTTTTGAAATTGTATATAAGTTTACATTACAAGCTGTTGAGCGCTTATTCAAAGAGGGATGCCACTTGGTTATCTTAGCGTGTAATACAGCATCAGCAAAAGCATTAAGAAGCATTCAAGTACACGATCTCCCCTCTTTAGATGTTAATCGCAGAGTACTTGGTGTAATTCGTCCCACAGTAGAAAGATTGAACCAAATTACTAATTCAAAGCATATAGGAGTGTTAGCAACACCGGGAACCGTATTCTCTCAATCCTATCCGTTAGAGATAGCCAAACTTTTTCCTGAAATACAAGTTGCAAGTGAAGCTTGCCCCATGTGGGTTCCACTAGTTGAGTATGATGAAGCAAATAAAAAAGGAGCTGATTATTTTGTAAAACAACACATCATTAATATACTAAATCAGGACCAGCTAATTGATACACTAATTTTAGGTTGTACACATTATCCCCTTTTATTACCTAAAATCAAACAACATACACCCAATCATATACATATAATATCACAAGGAGAATATGTAGCAAACAGTTTGAAAGAGTATTTAACAAGACATCCTCAAGTCGAGGCTAAATGTACTAAAGGAGGTTCTTCCAATTATTATACTACTGAATCAACTAAAAAATTCATCGAATCAGCCTCTATATTTCTAAATGAAAAAATAACAGTTAAACAAATTACATTAGATTAACCCCTAAAATACCCACCATGAAAAATAAAAAGGAATCAGATCTAACCATTGTCTATGAAGGACTAAAATGGGAAGCAGAAGTGATAAAAGGTTTATTGGAAAGCAATGGCATTAAATGTACCATTAACACTACAATTGCCGTTTTCAGTCCATACGGTGATTACAATATTCAGTTATTAGTGCTAAATGAAGATGCAGAAAAAGCAAAGGAACTAATTGCTAATAAAAACACAGATACCAAAGAAGAAGAATAGTAATAAACCTTTTTCTCTTACATAAAGAGCACTTTGACTGAATATTTTTTTATATTTGTTTTGATAAAACAAAACAGGTTATAATGCCCATTGAAATAAATCGAATAGCCATAAAAATTGGCAGCAACGTCATTACACGTTCTGATGGATCATTAAATATTACACAAATATCTGCGTTAGTAGATCAAATTGCTTACCTATACAAAAAAGGCATAGAAGTAATTTTAATCTCTTCCGGGGCAATAGCAGCAGGTAGAAGTGAACTAACCACCAAAAACAAATTAAATAGTGTAGATAGACGCCAACTTTTTTCTGCCATCGGACAAGCCAAACTAATCAACAGATACTACGAACTGTTTAGAGAACATGGGATAACAGTAGGACAAGTTCTCACAACAAAAGATAGTTTTAGAACACGAAGCCATTATTTAAGTCAAAAAAACTGTATGACAGTAATGCTCGAAAATGGTGTAATTCCAATCGTAAATGAAAATGACACGATCTCGGTTTCTGAACTAATGTTTACCGACAACGATGAGCTCTCAGGTTTGATAGCCTCCATGATGGGAGTTCAAACACTAATAATTTTAAGCAATGTAGACGGGATATATAATGGACCACCACAATCGTCTACGAGCCAAGTGATTCGAGTCATAGACCAGTCCATAGATCTTTCCGGGT
Organism: uncultured Bacteroides sp.; assembly: GCA_964522975.1. Taxonomy (GTDB): domain Bacteria; phylum Bacteroidota; class Bacteroidia; order Bacteroidales; family Bacteroidaceae; genus Bacteroides_E. Next base: position 13,017 of record CAZFXK010000005.1, read on the forward strand.
ATATACAAGGTTCTAAATCTTCATTTGGTCGAGGAGGTATGCTAACCAAAAGCTCAATAGCCCGAAAAGTTGCAGATGAAGGAATTAAGGTAATTATTGCAAATGGAAACGCAAAGAACATTTTAATCAAATTATTAGAAGAACCCCAAAAAACAATTTCCACAGTATTTACCCCCAATAATTCCCCGGTATCTAACGTTAAAAAATGGATAGCACATAGTGAAGAATTTGCTACCGGAGAAATTCACTTAAACAAAGAAGTGACAGAAATACTAATGTCTAATCAAGTTGCTAGCATCTTACCTATTGGAGTAATTTCCATTGTTGGTGATTTTGAAAAAGATGATATTGTACGAATCATGAACCATAAAAACGAACTCATTGGTGTAGGAAGAGTTAATTATGATGCAAAAAAAGCAAGATCTTATATGGGGAAACATCAAAAAAAGGAAATGGTTCATTACGATTATCTCTATATAGAATAATTAAAAATAGAAGGAAATGACTTTACAAGATAGATTTCAAGCAGTAAAAAAAGCAGGAAGAGAACTTCAAAAATTGAAAGACAGTGATATAAATCAGATTCTTTTGGCTGTTTCTGAATCGGCAATAAAAAACACAGATTATATTATTTCCGAAAACAAGAAGGATCTAGAACGAATGGACTCTCAATATCCAAAATATGATCGTTTGATGCTTACTCCGGAAAGAATCAAAGGTATTGCATCTGATATGATAAAAGTAGCCTCTTTACCCAACCCTTTAGGGATAGAGTTATTTCATAAAAAGCTCGATAACGGTTTACTGCTACGAAAAGTTAGTGTTCCTTTTGGGGTCATAGGAATTATCTATGAAGCAAGACCTAATGTTAGTTTTGATGTTTTTTCTCTTTGTCTGAAAAGCGGAAGTGCCTGCATTCTAAAAGGAAGTAGTGATGCACAATACTCTAATGAAGCCATAGTAAAAGTAATTCACGAAGTATTGGACAAATTTAACTATACGAATAATATTATTGAACTTCTTCCAAGTGATAGAGCAGCTACCCAAGAACTATTAAAAGCAAAAGGATTCGTTGATTTATTAATACCTAGAGGAAGTGCTAGTTTAATCAATTTTGTACGCGAGAATGCAACTATTCCGGTTATTGAAACCGGAATAGGTATCTGCCATACCTATTTCGATGAGTTTGGTGATTTAAATAAAGCAATAGCCATAGTTACTAATGCCAAGACAAGACGGGTTAGTGTATGTAATGCATTAGAGTGTTTAATTATTCACAGAAATAGGTTAAATGAACTTCCTTCATTATGCAGAAAACTCAGTGAAAGTCAAGTTATATTATATGCTGATAAAGCTGCTAAGAACATTCTGACTAATGAATATCCTGCCGAACTACTAAAAGATGCAACAGCAGAGAGTTATGGAACAGAATTTTTAGATTATAAGCTGGCTATAAGAACAGTAGAAAATATAGATGATGCCATAGATCATATAGACCGTTATGGGTCTAAACATAGTGAATGCATCATTACTGAAAATAATGAAAACGGAGACTATTTTCAGCAAATGGTTGATGCTGCTTGTGTATATAGAAATGCATCTACTGCATTTACTGATGGTGCACAATTTGGCCTGGGAGCTGAAATTGGCATTAGCACACAAAAGCTTCATGCTAGAGGGCCAATGGCTTTAGCTGAAATTACTTCCTACAAATGGTTAATTAATGGTGAGGGACAAATTAGAATTCCTTAATCCTTTTAAAGATATTGAGAATATGAAAAAATTTACTTGTGTAAACGACTTAGGAGATATTAAATCCGCACTACAGGAAGCTTTTATAATTAAAAAAGATCGATTTAAATATGCAGAATTAGGTCGTAATAAAACGCTTCTGATGATTTTTTTTAATTCAAGCTTGCGTACACGGCTCAGCACTCAAAAAGCGGCATATAATCTGGGTATGAACGTTATTGTACTTGACATAAATCAAGGCGCATGGAAGTTAGAGACAGAAAGAGGAGTCATAATGGATGGAGACAAGCCAGAACATTTATTAGAAGCCATTCCTGTCATGGGATGCTACTGTGACCTGATTGGAGTGCGTTCTTTTGCTCAGTTTAAAGATAAAGATGAAGACTATAACGAAGGAATTATCAATCAATTTATAAGATATTCTGGACGTCCGGTCTTTTCCATGGAATCAGCAACCCGTCATCCTTTACAGAGTTTTGCTGATTTAATCACTATTGAAGAATATAAAAAAGTTGAACGTCCTAAGGTAGTTCTTACATGGGCTCCTCACCCCAAAGCACTACCACAAGCAGTTCCCAATTCTTTCGCTGAATGGATGAACGCAACAAACTATGATTTTGTCATTACTCACCCCGAAGGTTATGAGCTAGACCCTAAGTTTGTAGGTAAAGCCACTATAGAATATAATCAAATGAAAGCATTTGAAGGAGCTGATTTCATTTATGCAAAAAATTGGGCAGCTTACAGCGGTGATAATTATGGGAAAATACTTAATACAGACAGATCATGGACTGTTGATAAAAGACAAATGAAGATAACGAACAATGCCTATTTCATGCATTGCCTTCCGGTCAGAAGAAACATGATTGTAACGGATGAAATAATCGAAAGTCCTCAGTCATTAGTCATTCAAGAAGCCGCTAATCGTGAAATCTCAGCAACAGTAGTTTTAAAAAGACTTTTAGAAAGCATTTAATAAAATCAAGAAAATAATGTAGAGGGGGAATTTATTAATATCATTCCCTCTTTTCTTTTTCTAATAAATCGCGGATTATTTGCCTATTCCCTGAATAATCAAAATAAGAAAAAGATATCTCAACAGCATTCACCTTATCATTCAACAAATACTGATGCAATGGGATTGAGAAATAGCTACGATCAGTATGTGAAAAAAAGTCATTCCCTTCGTCATGATAAAGAGATAAAGAGACTTTCTGTACTCCATCTATGAAGGAAATTTCATCTTCTATAAAAGCAAAAGTGTGCTCACTGGGATCTTTCAATCGGACTTGTACGATTAAATTAAGATATCCTCCCCCAATCCAACTACTTTGCACTGTAATTGGTCCATTTTTAATTTCTTCAACTTTATCTCTAGGAATAGGGACAGATGCGATAGACTCAGATAAAGTATAGAGAATTACCCCCTCCTTAGACTCAGAGAGCTCATAATAGCATACAACTCTTTTATATTCTTTGGGATTTAATTTTGTGTTTGTTCTATCACGTAGTATGGCATATTGATGACCTTCATCAGTAATTAAAAAAACTAATTGACCTTCTTCATCTGATTGAATGGTAGCAAACTCCAATACTACAGGAGGGAAAGTCCCTTTATATCCACTATCACAACCAGAAAAAAGGAAAATAGATAAAAAGAACAATAAAAGAATATATGGAGAATGAACTATTTTAATCATTCCTTAGCTTTAAGATGATTAATTAAAGGATTAGCATACATCAAAATCATTTTTCTACGTAAGAAATCCTCATCCTTATTGGGTATTTTTATTTTATCTATTTGATTATTCAGATAGGATAAGAAATTATTTTTTTCTTCCTCACTATAGTTAAAATTGGAATCTTGTGATTCATTCAATAAATCAAGAGCAATATAATTTATGGTGTAAATACGATACCCTAAATGTATTTGCTTATCAATCATTTGAGATACAACTTGAAACAATTCATTCTTAGGCAAACTTGTATCCACTTGCTTAAGTTTATCATTAATACATGGAGTGGTTTGGAAATGGACTTTCCCTTTATATCCAAATAAACCAACCTCCATATTACGTAAATCGTCTTTGGTTGTCTTTACATAATCCGGATTATCTCGTTTCTGTTGAAACTCTTGTGCTTTTAAATAATCACAAGGATCATATTCATAGGAAATAGATAAAGGAACTATATTCAAATTTAACAAACGAGAGATAACTGTTCCTTCTCCTCCCATAGCTAACATCTTCAAAACACTATCCTGAGTACGATCATTTGAATCTTTTGCTCGTCCCTCTCTTTGTGCAATCCAAATAGATTGCTTCTTTTCTTTAATTGTATAATGCATATAACGCGACATCCGATTAGATGACTCCAACATTTGTCTCATCGTTAATGCACGTTGAACAATAAATGATTTATTGATTCTGACTAAACGCTTTATCCAAGGATAGACTAATAAGTTATCTCCAATAGCAATTTCAACAGTATCTATTCCATTTTCTACTAATAAGAAGGAAAGAAAACCTGCATCAAGAATAATATCTCGGTGATTTGAAATATAGGTATATGCCTTATTAGATGAGTTTACCGATAAATCAATACTTAATCCATCCGTATAGCTTTTAGCTATTTTCTTCATAATTTCATAGCCAAAAGCTTTCTGAAAATCCAACTTTGTCTTACACCCACGAATTTTTTCAGCTAACATATTAAAAGGAATATCGGGCATAATAAAAGATGTAGCTTTCTGAAAAGCAGGATCTTCAATCAACTGCTCAAAGACTTCTGGCAATTCTTCATCATGATAAGGACGTATTTCATCAAAATCTGTTACTTTTTCCATATCTAATATTCCATTTAGATAAAAGCACTCTCTACAAGTTCAGTTAACAGTTGGCTCATAGAGAGACCTGCAGCCGATACTTGTTGTGGAATGAAACTTGTTGGAGTCATTCCGGGAGTAGTGTTTACCTCTAATAAATTAATTCTTTCCGATTCTGTTACAATATAATCAATTCGTATAATTCCATCACAATCCAAGATACCATAAATTCTCTTTGTTAACTTTTGAATCCTTTCCGTTAACTCTTTAGATATTCTTGCCGGAGTGATTTCATCAACTTCACCTTTATATTTTGCATTAAAATCAAAAAACTCATTATGTGCAACCACCTCTGTAAGGGGTAATGCTACTTTCTTATTTCGAATGCTATAACAACCACACGTAACTTCAACCCCATCCAAAAAAGATTCTATGACTATCTCCTCAGCTTCATTGAAAGCCTTTTCTATTGCAAAAGGAAGTTCTTTTTTTTCTTTTACTTTGGTTATGCCAAAACTAGATCCCCCTAAATTCGGCTTTACAAAACAGGGATAACCTATTTGTGTATTTACTTCATCTATTACATCACTATAAGAAGCTTCTCCTTTTTTAAGCTGAATAGATTCAGCAACTGTAATCCCATATCCTTTAAGAAATTGATTACACATGAATTTATTATAAGTTAGTGATGCCGGTAAAACTCCACAAGTAGAATGTGGAATACCCATCATCTCAAGATATCCTTGTAAACAACCATTTTCACCGGGCTCTCCATGAATGGTGATATAAGCATAATCAAAAATTATCTTTTGATTATTCAATGTAAAACTAAAATCATTTTTATCAACTGCTATTTCTTCTATGACAGGATTTTCAGCCCCTAATTCTTCATCAAAATGAAGTAAAACGGTCCAAGATGAACCCACTAGTTTCATGACATAGACATGATACCTATCCTTATCAAAAAAAGAATAAATCCCTCGTGCACTAAGAAGAGAGACTTCAAATTCAGAAGAATCTCCTCCTGCTACTATGGCTATTGTTCGTTTCATTCTATATATCTCTATTACTAATATATTCTCGCCACTTAATAATCAATTTTGACATATCTTCAGGTAAGTCTGTATTAAAACTCATTCTTTCTCCCGAAATAGGATGTGTAAAACCTAGTGTTTTGGCATGAAGTGCCTGTCTTGGACAAATAGCAAAACAGTTTTGGACAAACTGTCGATATTTACTAAACCGAGTTCCTTTTAATATCTTATTCCCTCCATAACGCTCATCATTAAATAATGTATGACCAATATGCTTCATATGAGCTCTAATCTGATGAGTTCTTCCTGTTTTCAAAACACATTGAACTAAAGTTACATATCCTAAACGTTCTAGAACTTTATAGTATGTTATGGCCTGTTTACCTCGGGAAGGATCAGAAAAGATAGTCATCTGCATTCTATTCTTTGGGTTTCTACCAATATATCCTTCAATAACCCCTTCCTCTTCTTCAACATTACCCCAGACAACTGCTTGATACTCCCTTTGTGTTGTCTTATCATAGAATTGTTTAGCTAAATGCGTCTTAGCTTCAACGGTCTTAGCTATCAGCAACAAGCCGGAAGTATCCTTATCTATACGATGAACCAATCCTACTCCGGCATCATTTGCATCAAAATCAGGCACTTCTTTCATATACCAAGCTATCGCATTCAAAAGTGTACCTGTATAATTTCCATGCCCCGGGTGGACCACTAATCCCGCCGGTTTATTTACCACCAAAATAGAATCATCTTCATAAATAATGTCTAAAGGAATATCTTCAGGAATAATTTTATTTTCATAGGGAGGGTGATCCAATAGTACAGTAATTATATCGTACGGTTTTACTTTATAATTACTTTTTACAGGTTCTCCATTAACCAATATCATATTGGCTTCAGCAGCTTTTTGGATACGATTACGGGAGGCATTGAGTAACTTGTCAGATAAAAATCGATCTATCCTCAGTAAGGATTGACCTTTATCAACAACAACCCTAAAATGTTCATAGAGCTGATCCTCTTCATCAATGGAATCCAGAAAATCATCTTCCAATTCTTCAAGCGTATGTTTATCCTGATCTTTCAACTGTTTTTCTATTCAAACCAAGACTCTTCATTTATGGGCATAGATTCATCCTCTATCCATTCATCAACAGATAAAGAGTCTTCAGTTAATTCCTCTTCTCCGTTACCTACAACTAAAGTTAACAAAGCTTCAAAAGGCACTTTTTCACCAATGCTCAACTCCATTCCTCTATATTTTATGGCATATACCCAATCTCGTTCTCCAGGTATCAATTCATCTTCAGTCAATTTAAAACCTGCTGCTAAAACACGTGCTCTAGCTTGCCTTGAAGAACTATTATCAGCCACATCAGGAACTTGAACTAATGGAGCATCGAACCGATTAATCGTAACATAGATTATACGTCCTTCTTTAACTTTACTCCCAACCGGGGGAATACAATCCAGGATAACACCTCCTGGCTTACTCTTTACATAGGCAGAATCCGAGATTTCATAATGTAATCCATTAGCAGCAAATAAGGATTCTGCTCTTTCCAGACTCATCCCTTCAACCTTTGGAATCAAGACTGCTTCACCATGTTTCGTGTAACGATCTATACCTTTTAAAGTAACAAAAACAATGACAAGGGCAAGTACCCCCATCACAATTAGATTAACTATAAAATACAACCACCCTTTTTTCTTTTTTAATGCCATATTATCAATAGGATCAAAATTTAAATCAAAGATACAATAATAAGTAGAAAATCAATATTTTCCATTTCTGAATCTATCTAAAGAATAGACCAAAGGGGCTAAAAAATTACCTACAAACAAAAAGAAGTAAAGGAATAAGGACCTTTACTTCTTTTTATTTATCACAATAGATAATTAAAGAATATTCAGCGAACTATAGACCGTTGAACTCATCTGAAATGCTGAGTTTTTTTCTTCCTTTTGCACGACGACGAGCTAGTACACGGCGACCATTTGCTGTAGCCATTCTGCTACGAAATCCATGCTTGTTTTTTCTCTTTCTATTCGAAGGTTGAAATGTTCTTTTCATTTTTATATGTATATTATGTTATTATTATCTATTCCAATCTATATGTACACAGTATAACGGGTTGCAAAAATAGCTACTTTTTTGAAAACATCCAAGAGATAATTCTTTTTTAGTCAAAACATTTTGTAACTTTTATCTAATACAGTACTTTTGTTCAATATAATACATACTCATAATTAATAAAAAGAAGACAGATTATGGCAACAACTGCTGATATAAAAAATGGAATGTGCATTGACTTAGATGGACACTTTTATGTAATCACTGAATTTTTGCATGTTAAACCGGGAAAAGGTGCAGCATTCGTTCGTACTAAACTAAAAAGTGTAACTACAGGTAGAAGCATTGACAAAACCTTTTCGGCCGGAGTAAAGATAGATGAAGTCAGGATTGAACGCCGTCCATATCAATTCTTATATCAAGACGAAATGGGCTACAACTTGATGAACCAAGAAACCTTTGACCAGATTAATATCCAAAAGGATTTAATTACAGGAGTTGACTTTTTAAAAGAAGGCGACACTTTAGAGGTTGTAACTCATGCAGAAACAGAAACCGTTCTTTTTGCTGAACTTCCTGTAAAGGTAACTCTGAAAGTTACTTATACCGAACCCGGGTTAAGAGGAGATACAGCTACTAACGCCACTAAGCCGGCAACCCTTGAAACCGGAGCAGAAATACGTGTCCCTCTATTCATTGAAAACGGAGAACTTCTAGAAATTGACACACGCGACGGCTCTTATATCGGACGTGCATAAACAAAGAATGCAATATTCCATAATCATACCTGTTTATAATAGACCACAAGAAGTTGATGAATTATTATATAGTTTAACACAACTAAACTATAAAAACTTTGAAGTCATAGTAATAGATGATGGTTCAACAACTCCTTGTGATTTCGTTATTGAAAAACATAGAGATCAACTCACCATACATTACTATTTCAAAGCCAATTCAGGTCCAGGACAGACACGAAATTATGGAGCTGAACGTGCTAAAGGTACTTATCTGATTATCTTGGATTCAGACTGTATCCTTCCTCCAACTTATTTTGATGAAGTAGAAAAAGAACTAAGAAAAGAACCTACTGATGCTTTTGGAGGGCCGGATAGAGCACACGACTCTTTCTCCCCTATACAAAAAGCGATTAATTACGCCATGGTTTCTTTTTTCACTACAGGTGGCATTAGAGGAGGAAAACGAAAGTTGGACAAATTCTATCCTCGAAGCTTTAATATGGGTATTCGTCGTTCAGTATATCAAGAACTAGGAGGGTTCTCCAAAATGCGTTTTGGAGAAGATATTGATTTAAGCATAAGAATTTATAAAGGGGGATATAGCTGTAGGTTATTTCCTGAAGCTTGGGTTTATCATAAACGAAGAACCGACTTTAAGAAATTTTACAAACAAGTCTTCAATTTTGGCATAGCCCGCATCAACCTATATAAAAAATATCCTGAATCTTTAAAACCAGTACACATACTCCCTGCACTATTTACTCTTGGATGTCTGATATTATTAATAGGCTCATTCTTTTCTCCTTATTCTCTGCCCCCCCTAATCTTTTATGCACTTTTAATTGGAATAGATTCAACAATTAAGCACAAAAGCTTAGAAATTGGACTATATTCAATCGTTGCCTCTTTCATACAACTCATAGGATATGGATTGGGCTTCTTAAAAGCAGTATGGAAACGTTGCATTAAAAAGGAAGATGAGTTCTCTTCTTTCCAAAAGAATTTTTATAAATAAGGCCACTTATTTTACCGGCGACCTTATGTAAAGCACTTTTATCAAAGTAAAAAACAAAGGTTAAAAATGAATTCAAACAAATCCCATTTAAAAATAACTCAGTGGGCCGAAGAAGATCGCCCTAGAGAGAAACTATTAAAAAAAGGAGCTTCTGCCCTGACTAATGCGGAACTTCTAGCTATACTTATTGGCAGTGGGAATAAAGAAGAAAGTGCGGTATCACTGATGCAACGTGTACTCAGAACGTGCAACAACAGTCTCAATCTATTAGCACAATGGCACCTAAAAGAATTTCTACAATTCAAAGGATTAGGCATTGCTAAGGTCTCCTCACTACTTGCAGCATTAGAAATTGCCAAAAGGAAAGCAACAGAAAGTACACTTCATCAACCTCAAATTCGTTATTCTAATGATATCTATGAGTTATTCCAACCTATATTAAGAGACCTTACTCACGAAGAATTATGGCTTTTACTCCTGAATCAGGCCAATAAAGTCTTAGACTCTGCAAAAATTAGCTCGGGAGGCATTGATGGAACTTATGCTGATATCCGAATCATCTTAAAACAAGCTTTATTATACAATGCTTGCAACATTGTTTTAATACATAACCACCCCTCCGGTAATTGCACTCCCAGTTCACAAGATAAAGAGCTGACACAAAAGGTTTATAACGGCGCACAACTTATGAATATCCATCTATTAGACCATCTGATTATTGGTCAAACAAATTATTATAGTTTTGCTGATGAAGGCTTTTTTTAATAGATTTCACCTAAACCACTATTTCATTAAAAAACCTATAAAACAAGAGTGAGGCTTTACTGTATAAAGCCTCACTCTTGTTTTATTAACTTACACCTACCGTTCTATCCAAACTAAATAGATTATATCTTTATTTGTTTAATTTGAGATCAAAGAGTAATTTACCTCCTTCTATAAGTTGTTTATGGGATATACGATTTTCTTTTAACAACTTTCCTCCCAAATGTATTTCCTTTATGTATATCTCTTCCGGCTGATTACGCTTAACCTCAATTATTAGCTCCTCTTCTGACCAATATTTTTCATCCAATTTTATAATAATACGATCAAAAACCGGACTAGTTAAGGTATAATATGGGCTACCCGGACAATCAGGATAAAATCCCATCATATTGAAAACAGCCCATGCCGACATAGTTCCGGCATCATCATTTCCAGGTATTCCATCCGGTTCAGTAGTATAATATTTTTTGAGTAATCGATGTATATGATACTGCGTACGCCACTCCTCTCCTTTAAAATAACTGAATAGATGAGGATAAGCAATATCCGGTTCGTTCGCCGGATCATAATACTCTTTTTCAAAAACCATTTCCAACTTGTCGATAAATTTCTTCTTACCACCCATCAACTTAGCTAATCCTTTTACATCGTGAGGCACATAAAAAGTATAATTCCATGCACTACCTTCGTGAAAACCCGGATTTTCTTCAAAATTCATTCCTTGTTGAGGATTAAATGGTGATAGGAATGTACCATTCGGTAATATAGGCCTAAACGTACCATATTCCGGCGAATAATAATTCTTATAACCCAAAGAACGCTCTTTAAATAGCTTAGCATCTGCTTTCTTCCCTAAATCTTCTGCTAAAAGCGATAGCGAATAATCCGCGATATAATACTCAAGAGCGTGTGAAACCGAGTTGTCAAACTCACTACGCAAGGGTACATAACCCAATTTCATATAATCACTATTATCAGGGCGCATACGATTGAAGTCACCTTTTAAGGAAGCATAATAAGAGTCGGGTAATGCTCCACCTTTTCCCACAGTATCGGTAGAATAACTAATACCAGGCATGGTAGCCGATTTATAAAAGGCTTCATAAGCCGTTTCAATATCATAATCAAGCAATCCTTTCAACCAAGTATCCGTTATAACGGGAATAGAAGGATCTCCCTCCATTGTCCAGGTTTCACGCCCATATAATTCCCATTTAGGCATCCACCCCCATTCTCTATACATATCAATCATCGAGCGCACCATATCCATCTGGCGATCAGGCCAAACAAGAGTCATCAGTTGATGCAAATTACGATAGGTATCCCACAATGAGAACACAGTATAACGCGTATTATCAGTTTTAAGGATTTCATTACTTTCCATGGCCGGATATTCACCATTAACATCGTTCAACACATTAGGATGTATCAATGTATGATAAAGAGCTGTATAGAAAACCGTTTTTTGATCATCGGTTCCTCCTTCAACTAAAATCCGTGATAAATCATCCTCCCACAACTCTCTTGCTTGTGAGTGTATAACATTAAAAGACCTATCTCCAACCTCTGTATCTAAATTAAGACGGGCATTCTCTATACTTACAAACGAAACCCCAATACGGACTTCTATCTGCTCATCAGATTGTACATCGAAAGAAAACCATGCACCCACATCATCACCTGCTATGTCTTTATGATAATTATCATATATTTTATATCGTCCATGGTCGGAATCCCATTGAGCTTTAACACCTTCCATAGGACGTTGTTTTTTCCAAAGTCCACTTTTTGTAGGAGTCTTTCCTTCTACACGCATAACAAAATAAATAGGGAAAACGGCCTGTGGGTTATAACAAAATGTTCCTAACATTTTCATACCCTCCACTTCGTTATCATCATTAAAACGAATAAAGGCACCTGATTCGTTTGTTAGTCCTTGTCCAAGGTTTAATAAAACATTTGCTTGTCCTTTTGGAAAAGTATAACGATGAACGCCAGCACGTTGAGTTGCTGTTACCTCCGTTAAAACATCATATTTTGTAAGTGTATTAGTATAATAGCCCGGGGACGCATTTTCCTGGTTATATGAACTCCCATATTTTTTATAATCCACCTCCAACTCCCCTGTTGTTGGCATTATTAGAAGAGAGCCCAAATCAGGACACCCAACACCACTTAAGTTTACGTGTGAATAACCTGTAAAAAAAACATTTTTGTACTCATAAGGGGTAGACCACCAACGTGCATCCTTATCGTAAACATTATCTTGACTTCCCATAACGTTAAAGGGAACAACAGACATCATCCCATGAGGGACAACAGCTCCGGGATTGGTCGTCCCGAAGTTTGTTGTTCCTATAAAAGGATCTACCCAATCAATGAGTTGTTTACTTTGTGAAAATAGTGAAACTGTGGCGAAGATACTTACAACCACCAGTACAACTTTTTTTCTCATTGTAGCTTTTATTATACTATACTAGTTTTTTTAGTAAATTCTACTATTTCGTCAATGTAACCAAAAGCTATACTTGTTACTGTGTCAGCACACCCATAGTATACGGCAATACGTTTTGTTTCCGGATCATGTAATGCTGCACAAGGGAATGTTACATTAGGTACATCGCCGGCTAATTCATAAATCTCTCTTGGCGCAATCAAATAAGGGCCACTACGAGCAATGACTTTCCACGGTTCTTCTATATCAAGCAATGCCGAGCCAAAACTATAGACATAGCCATTTGCTGACCGAAGCACACCATGATATATCATAAGCCAACCCTCTGATGTTTCTATCGGAATAGGTCCGGCTCCAATCTTCATACATTGCCAGGCACTTTCTTCAAAGGCAGCCGGAGCCATTACATGTCTGTGACGACCCCAAAACTCCATATCCGGAGATTCGCTATAAAATATATCGCCAAAAGGAGTGTGCCCATTATCACTAGGACGGCTTACCATGGCAAAGTTCCCATTAATTTTACGCGGAAACATTACTCCATTCCGATTAAAAGGAAGGAAAGCATTTTCCAACTGATGGAACGTCTTGAAATCGTTCGTCCATGCACATCCAATGGTAGGCCCGTGATATCCATTACACCAGGTTACATAAAAACGATCTTCAATCCATGTTACACGTGGATCATAGCCGTAAACCCATTTTCCAATCTCTTCGTCACCTCCAACCAGTTTGATATCTTCTTCTTCAATATCCCAATTTACGCCATCCTTGCTAAATCCGACATGAAGTCGCATACGACGATTAGTATCATCACAGCGGAAAACACCGGCATACCCGTCACCAAAAGGAACTACAGCACTATTAAATATACTATTGGATGTACTTAATGCATCACGTCCTATGATTGGATTTCCGGAAAATCTCCACATTACATTTTTACATCCTTCCGGACGTTCTTCCCAAGGCATATTGGGTAATGGTTGACCTTCAATTCTAAGTTTATCAGTCATAATCTAAGTTTTTTTATGGTTATATAATAAATATACGATTTAATTTCATGAGGTTATCCTAACTTTATTAAAATAATTTTATTTCTTCAAAATGATTTACTCTTCTTTTCCATCAGGATATTTAAAAGGAACAATGCGTGAAAGGAGTAATGCAGGGATCATGGCAACGGCTACTACGACAAAGAATTGTTTATATCCCAACCAATCACTAAGCATACCACTTATCATTCCGGCAAACATATAGCCTAAATTCATTACTCCCGAAGCAAAAGCATAATGGGCCATTTTATGCTCTCCCGGAGCAACCTGTTGCATCATAAACAACGTAAGCCCAACAAAACCAAACCCATAGCCAAAATACTCGCATACCACAGCAGAACCTATAAGTAAGATATTTGAGGGTTGAGCGATAGCCAACAATAAGTAAATTAAAAAAGGTAGATTAATAGCACAACAAAGATAAAACAGTGTTTTTTTAAGTCCTCTATGCGAAATATAATAACCGGCCAAGATGAACCCAATATAAAAGCTACTGCACCGAAAGTACCATTAATAAGCCCTATCTGGCTTACTGTAAGTGCAAGCCCACCTTTTTCAACAGGAGCTTTCAGAAATAGGGGTAAAATCTTTATCGCTAAACCTTCTGCCAGCCTGTAAAGTATAATGAAAATAATATATATTGTTATGTTTTTCTTCTGAAAGAAGGTTACAAAAACATGCTTGAAAGAATTCCATCCTTCTTTCGCTGTTTTAATAGTCGTCACTTCGGTTCCCCCGGAAGGAAGCACCCGACTGTGCCATAAACTAAGAAGTATCATGATTCCGGCACAAATCCCCATGATGAACATCCAAGCATGAACAACTCCCATCGTATTTTTAAGCATACCGGCTATAAACACAAGTCCTCCATTTGCTACGACCTTAGCAATATTAAAAAAGGCACCTTGCCAACCGATGTACCGCGCTTGAGTTTGATTATCCAATTCAGTCATATAGATGCCATCAGTAGCAATGTCATGCGTAGCTCCACTAAAAGCAATGACCCCCATCAAAGCAATTGCATAAGTAAAAAACTGGGTAGAGGAAGACTCAGTGCAATCAGAGCAAAACAAAGCCCTGTTATCATTTGAGTTCCAACCACAAAATATTTTTTTGTTTTGAACATCTCTAAAAAAGGACTCCACAAAGGCTTAAGACTCCAAGGAAGAATAATCAAAGAAGTCCAAAAGGCAATGGTTGCATCAGATATTCCCATCTCTGAGAACATAATAACAGACACTAGTTGCACCATAACAAAGGGCAACCCCATACCAAAATAGACACTCGGAACCCATTTAAGAGGAGAAGAGACTTTAATTTGCATTTTTGATTGCATTAGTATATTTTTTTTAAGGTCAAAAGAATTTTGAACTCTGATTTCTGAAATTCTCAGTAAAGTTAAATAAATATTTCGGCATCCATGATTTTATCTGATTTCAGATGCTTAAATATGTTAATAAATATATGTTTATAAGATTTTGCTAAGCAGACTTTACATTAGTTAGTTGGAAGCCTATCTAGGGAACTATTCTTTTCTTTTCCGATTTAAAAGAAAAACTTCATCTTTTAATTTTTATGCTACCATCATGAATCGGAATAAACCTTATATCCATTTACAACCTCTCGGATTGGATTGCAGCTTCGGGAGTTCAATGCTTTCTGATTATCCAGTGATTTAAAATAAAATCAGCCATATTACATTGAAATCAGCTTCTTACGAATTCTACTTAAAGTTTCAGGGGTAACTCTAATATACGAAGCAATTTCTTTCAAACTCACCAATTCAAGTATATCAGGAAATCTACCTATAAGTTTAAGATATCTTTCTGTAGGAGAGTCAATATAAAAAGACATCAATCTGCCATAAACATCTAAAAATAAGAGTTCTGCAAATCTTGCCCTAAGATCATTCTCTCCCAATGAATCGAAAAAAAGATCAAAAAGATTATTATCCAACACCCAGACTACACTATCTTTCATTGCTTGGATTGAAACCAAAGCTCTAGTTTCAGTTCGTAATGAACCATAATCAACTACAAAATCATTCTCAAAACTATATCCCACTATTTGTTCATAAGCACTCTTGTCATTCCATTTTAAATAACGAAAAGATCCGAATTCAACAAATCCTACAGATTGGCTCAATCCCCCTTCACAAATAAACAAGTCATTTTTCTTATATTCTTTTCTATGACCCCGGCTATAAAACCATTGTCGCATTAAGTCTACTTCTTCTAATTCTAGATATTTATTAAAAACCATCTTCATATGCTATAATTTATCTTACACACTTTAAACCATTATATGGTTATTGTGAAAACAGATTGGCTGATCGAATTTTCAACAATACCCAGTGAGTGAAATTTAATGACATAAATCTATAGGTTTAACATTTGAACTCAGAGTAAAGTATATAAATAAACAACAATTTATAGTATCACTTTTTCTCAAAAATAGTAAAAACATTTTATAATTTTAATAAAAAAATACATTATATTCAAATCAAATGCCGGAATAGAGGTCCAAATACATACAAATTTAATAGTTCGCTTAACCTCTTGATTTAAATCAAGAGGTTTCTGTTTTAATTTAAATATCTTTGAATTAATTCAAAAATAATTACCTAAACACACAAAGGCATTCCTTCTATCAATTTCAAAAAAACTCACAATTATTAATTATAAACCCTAAAAGGATATACATCTCATTCAACAGTTATTAGTTAACTATGGAAAAAGCGAATAATTACACCCTTATATACAACTCAAAATGAATCTTACTATTCTAATTTTTTTATCTATAGCCATCATTTCGATATTTTGGTTTATTGTTACCCACAACAAATTTATAGCTAAAAACAACCGTGTAAAACAAACAGAAAGCAGTATTTCTGTGATGCTAAAACAAAGAAACGATATGATTCCTAACTTAGTGACTACTGTTCAAAACTACGTAGGACATGAAAATTCAACACTCACCCGAATTGCTGAGCTTCGTTCATTAATGCAACAAACTCAAAATGAGCAAGAACAAATTCAACTTGGCACAGAACTATCAAGTAAGTTAGTTGATATAAAGGTCGCTGTAGAAAACTATCCTGAGCTAAAAGCCGATAAACAATTCATTAACCTTTTCCAATCTATTGAAGAAATGGAATATCAACTACAAGCAGCTCGGCGCACATTCAATGCTGCGGCTGTTGATTTTAATAATTATGTACAAATGTTTCCCTCTTCTATCATAGCCTCTATCAAAAAGTATTCTCTTTATGAATTAATAACCATTCCTGAAACTGAAAAAGTGAATGTTGATGTAAAAGCCTTGTTTAAAAGTTAATACCCATGGCGGATGAAACAATCAAACAGTTGCAACAAGAGCTTTACAGTACATTAAAAAAAGCGCATCGAAACCAGAAAATGGCCGATATGGCTCGTATGCTTAATTACGGTGCAGCTTTAATCTACTTCTTGGTGCTTTTTGGCATACAGGTGTCTTTTTTTTCACAAGGAGATTCGTCCTTTTTCCACATAGACTATACAGAAAATCCAAATCCCACCTTCTGGGAACAAAACAAACTATTTTTAGCCGTTATACCCCTATTATAGTGTTAGTCACCATTGGAGGTTATGGCTTATCAACTTTTCAGAAAAAACAGATTGAAGCAGAACAAAAATCCATCAGAAGAATAATACATACCCTGTTCCCTAAAGCTAAGCTTTCTTTGGGGCTTGAATCAGTCTCCTCCTCCTTGATCTCTAAAAGCAACTTATTTGGGACGAACAACGTTCAAAGTATTTCTTTTGGCCGTGTATCCTTTAACCATTCCCAACAAGTTGTTTTCCACGATCTGCTGGTAGGCAGTAGTCATACAAATTGGTTTACACAAACATCCATAGGTGGCTTTTTTTATGTCATAAAGATGATGTTCAAAGGCGTTTTTTCAAAACGAGCAGAAAATGTTGTGGGTAATTTTAGAGGATTGTTTGCTGAGGCTAAAATGGATAAGAAGATTAACGGAACGGTAATTGTCTTACCCGATCATTTGGAAAAGCATCTGGATTATTTAGCCAAAAACATCCAAACACTGAAAAACACAAAAACCAATAAACTGGTCAAACTTGAAGATATAGAATTTGAACATTATTTTGCAGTTTATTCCAGTGATGAAATAACTGCCCGTTATGTACTTACTCCCGCTATGATGAGGCGCATGACCGAATTAAAAAAGAGATACAATCGTGACATAATGTTCTCTTTTAATAAGGATCACTTTTTCTTTGCTGTTTCCATGCCGGAAGGCTTTCTGACTTTAGGAGCTAAATCCTTTACCTCTGAAGAGGTACTGCAAGATTTGTATGCAAACTTTGTAACGGTAAAAGAGACTCTTCAAGATCTGAAATTGCAATAAGCCGTTCAACCCATAAAACAACAAAAAGAGATAATTCTATCCTTTAAATTCTTAAAAAAAATCAACTGATTCTGCCAAGTGTTTAAAAGAGAAAAGGCTTTAACTTTATAAGTTACATTTTGTTTCGCAAAAACTATTTATTTCTTATTTTATAGTTTTAGACGAATACTCTTTCCCTGAAACAGGACTGTATTGAGGAGATACATGTACTTCTTCTTTCATTTTACCAAATACTGTGATGAACGCAAGAAGAGCACACAAAACAAACTCTATACCAATGATTACTACGCTTCCGTCACTCATAATTCCTGATATTAAAGTACAAGCAAATGCAAGCGTCATCTGTATGGTTCCAAATAGTGAAGATGCTGCTCCACTATTATTATCCATAAATGGACTTAAAGCCAACTCTGTTGTCAAAGGAAGTAAAATCCCAATCATAAAAACATAAAAGAACAAGAAAACCAGAATAACATTCATTGAAACATCCGAATACATTGCTGCAAGCATTAGCATACTAATGACAAACATTCCAAAAAGAGATTGTTTAGTTAGTTTGCTAGATCTGATATATTTTGACAGTAGAGTTGCTGAATAGGATCCCAAAATAAGGCCTAAAGAATTTATTGCAAAAATCACACTAAACATATCACTCGAAAAACCTCCTTTATCCATAATCAGGAACGGGCCATTAGAGACATAAATCATCAATGCACCGTTAACAATACCTGCTACTAAAGCATAGACCAAAAAACGACGATTTTTTAAGATAAAATAATAATCTTTTAATACACTTCCTTTACTAACATCCACACCAGCCGATTCTTTTTTCTGTTTTGTTTCCGGTAAGAAGAAAAAGGTTAATAGAAATAGAAAAACACCAATAATCATCATCGTTGTAAATAGACTTTCCCAATGATGAGACCAGTGCAAAACTTGATTTCCAAGCAATGGAGCTGCAATAGGTGCTACCCCCATAATCATAGCCAGCAAGCTAAAAACCTTAAGGGTTTGATTCTTGTCAAAGTAATCTGTTACCACAGCACGGGAAATAACAATTCCGCCACATCCACCAATAGCCTGAACAAATCGCAAAACCCATAGATGCTCAATTTTAGTGACATAGATGCAAGCTATAGATGCAAGTATAAATATAAGTAAAGAAACCAATATGGGCTTTTTACGTCCAAATTTGTCAGCCAAAGGCCCCCAAATTAATTGTCCGATAGCAAAACCGGCTAAAAATGTAGATAAAGAAATCTGAACCGAAACAATGTCTGTTTTAAGTGCTTTAGAGATGGTTAAAAATCCCGGTAAATAAAGGTCAATACTCAAGGGTTCTAATGCAGTAAGTAAGGCTAAAATTAAAACGACACCCCATTGGGCTAAACTTAATGACTTCATAGTTTACTTTCTTCTTAGTTTTTGGACTGCAAAAGTAAGGCATTGCAAATAAAGTATTCTTATACTTTTCTTCCAATAAGATGGACAAAAGCAACTATTTCTCAGAGAATTCCTTAGGAGTCATGGAAGTCTGTTGTTTAAAAAACCGGGTAAAATATTCAGGCTCACTAAACCCCAGATTGAAAGCTATCTCTTTTAGTGTTTTGGTTCCTGATTTAATTTCTTTCTTTATTTCCAATACTAGACGCTCTTGTATGAATTGTTTAGTGGTCTTACCCGATGCCATTTTACATATCTCATTCAGTTTCTTTTCTGATATATTTAATTCATCTGCGTAGAACCTTACATCTTTATGAGCTATAAAATTTTGATCTACAAGCTTTATGAAGTCAACAAATAATTGTGTATTTTGATTGTTCAAAAAAGTGTCTTTTTTATACAACGAAGCAACATGAAACAAGAAAGGCTGAAGATAACTCTTCATCAATAGTTCCCTATTTAACTCTTCATATTCCTGAAACATGAGAGAGAGAATGGCCATTAATGACTTATCTGTTTTTTCATCTATCGACACAAAAACATTTGAGAAGTACCCATTCAGATAATTTGAATTAATGCTCTGATTAATTTCAAAAAACAAATCATTATCAACAATTAAAAGATAACCCTCTTTACCCTCCAAATCTATTTGACCGGTTTGTCTCGGATAAATTACTACAATCTGATTATCTTTATAAGTATATTTATTATAATCTATCGTACAGGTGTTGTTTCCGGTACATTTAGTAATCCACAAGACCTGATGAAAATCATTTTCTTGACAAGTATCAAGAATAATATCATCAAATGCTGCTAACTTGAATAGTTCAATCGTCAAATCAGCTTTAAGTTGGTTTAAACTATTTTTTCGTGGCATTAAGCATAAAACTGTACAACAAAAATAACCATTTCGTACCATATAGAGAAAAAGGATAGGTGAAATTATGGTTTTAGTTTCTATCCATTCATATTATAAAGAATACACACGTTACAATCTTCATGAAGGTTTATCCAAAGAGTTAAACAACCCGAACAGAATAAAAAATCGTTCTTCAAAAATAAGATCCATTGCTTATAATGCAAAAGTTAAAATAAGGTAGATCAGCCATCCATTCTTCGGTCTGGGAGAGAAGGCCCTTCTAACCCAGACACATCACTCTTCTCTCCCAGACCGAATGAGCAAAGGTCCCAGACCCATCACATTTTTTCTAGAGAGCACGCTTCAACCATCAAAAAACAGCCATATACAAAAACAAATAACGTTCTTGATAAGTTATAAGCAATACAACAAGATACTTTTTTGCCATAAAATGACTTTATTGCACGATTAAGTGGAATTGAAAAATAAAATATTTAGCTTTGCCATGAAACCAGAATAAACAAAATAATTATGAAACATAAATTTGAGATGGAAGAAAAAATAGTAAACCGTCTTAAAACGGTTTTTGATCCGGAAATACCTGTAAATGTATATGACCTTGGTTTAATTTATAAGATTGATGTTAAAGAAAATAATGAAGTAGACATTGAAATGACTTTAACTACTCCTCACTGTCCTGCAGCAGATTTCATTCTGGAGGATGTAAAGCAAAAAGTGGAATCTATTGAAGGAATAGAGAAAGTAAATATCTCGTTAACCTTTGAACCGATATGGAACAAAGATATGATGAGTGAAGAGGCTCTTCTGGAGCTTGGATTTTTATAAGTCATTAAAGTCTCCCAATATATGAAAAATGTTTATTTTCTATCCGATGCACATTTAGGCTCATTAGCCATCAAGCACCGAAGGATGCACGAACGTCGTTTGGTTCATTTTTTAGATAGCATAAAACACAAAGCTTCTGCCATCTATTTACTAGGAGATATGTTTGACTTTTGGTATGAATTTAAGACTGTAGTGCCTAAAGGATATACACGTTTTTTAGGTAAACTATCGGAATTAACCGACCATGGCGTAGAAGTTCATTATTTTATAGGTAATCATGATCTTTGGCTGGGAGATTATTTTGAAAAAGAATGTGGTGTTATAATCCACAAGAAACCTCTTACTACTGAAATATACGGTAAAGAATTTTATCTGGCTCACGGTGACGGATTAGGTGATCCGGATCCTCGTTTTAAGCTTTTGCGTAAAATGTTTCATTCAAAATTCCTACAAAGACTTTTTTCTTCTATCCATCCGCGATGGACCATCCCTTTTGGCATGAACTGGGCTAAACAAAGTCGACTAAAACTGGAGGGAGGAAAAGAACCGGATTATATGGGAGAAGATAAGGAGTTTTTAGTATTATACACCAAAGAATATCTAAAGAAACACCCCAACATTAACTACTTTATTTATGGGCATCGCCATATAGTACTGGATTTACAATTAACACAAACAGCAAGAATGAGCATTTTAGGTGACTGGATTTCTTTCTTCACCTATGCAGTGTTTGATGGTGTAAATTTCTTTGTGGAAGAATACATTGAAGGAGAAAGTAAGGTATAAAAAAAGCGAGAAACCTAAAATCATTTCTCGCTTCACTACCTACTAAACATCTTTATTATGTTACCTCTCATTTTTCCCTTTAATTATTCCTGAAAAGTCTAATAAACTAAAAATATCTCTCACAAAATGAAGTACATCTATATAGGTACCTGATTCATTTACAAATGCATCTTCTACTCTATTTATTTCCTTCAACTCATTAATACTTACAGGATATGTCCTACTATTCTCCTCTTGATACTCCAACTTACATATTTGTGACATAACTCTTCTATTTTTTATTAAACATATAACTACTTTTCCGCTTACGAAAAGGAAAGAAGCTTATTCCTCAAAATCTAAAACAAAAGTCATAAACTCAAGAACTCTTTTACTCTTCTTAAAAACTTCAACAAAATACAAAAAAGAAAAGTTCTACCCAAATCATTAAACAAAAAACAAATAACAACAATTTTTATTAAACGGAATAAAACTAATGATTCATCAATCAACCAATCGCATCAAAATCAACGATAAGTTCAAATGAGAGCAAAACAGGTTTAGATTAGGTTATGAGAATTATTTCATCGTTTATTCCTAACCCTACGAAAAACAGCCAACAAGTTCTTCCCTTGTTGGCTGTCCACATTAGTATTTTATTTAAAAAATCAGTAAGAAAAACTACTCCCTCCTAAGAATTCTCTTAAAAGAGAAGTGGGGGGTATTTCTTTTCCTTGTATAGGAGTAAATAGCTTGATAAACCTCAATAACCTATAAGCCTCCGCATATTCAGGTGCATTTTGGGGCACTGTCATCAAAATGGGTTCAATATGTAAACGAAGCACTGCTAATTCAAAGAGTAGTGCAGAATTAAACATGGCATCGACATTTTCTTGAAACGGGAAAATCCATTTATCTTCTCCGGCTCTAACACTTGGCCATCTTGAGATTGTTTCTTGTGCCGAATAACCTCGATAGTTGAAATCGCGTATAATTCTACGAATCAAACGATTATCTGTAGTGGGTATCCAACTATGATCATCAATGGAAATGGTAGTTAAAGCAGAAACATATACTTTATATTTATATTCTTCAGGTATACGCTCAGTCAATTTAGGATTTAATGCATGTATTCCCTCAAGAATAATCACCGTATCTTCATCAATCGTTAAAAAATCACCTTGATATTCTTTTCTTCCCACACTGAAGTTAAAACGGGGAATCTCAACTTCCTGCCCTTTAATCAAAGCCTCAATATGAGAATTAAATAATTCCAAATCCAATGCATTTATGGATTCATAATCATAATCTCCATACTCATCTCTGGGGGTTTCTTCCCGTTCAACAAAATAATTATCCAACGAAATAGGTGTAGGCTTAATTCCATTCGTCATCAACTGAATAGTTAACCGCTTACTAAAGGTGGTTTTTCCGGAAGAAGAAGGCCCTGAAATTAAAATTAAACGAACTTGGTTTCCATTTCTTCCACGTCCATAAATGGTGTCAGCAATCTGAGCAATCCTTTTTTCCTGAAGTGCTTCTGCAACATTGATTAATCCGGTTGCATTTCCTTTTTTACACTCCATATTAAAATCACCAATTGTACTAATCTCCATGATTTTACTCCATTCCATATGTTCATTAAACACATCGAACATTTTTTCTTGTTTCACAAAATGCTCTATGACCCTAGGATTTTCTCTATTGGGAATACGAAGTAACACCCCATCAAAATAAGGAATCAAATCGAACATATAGATATAGCCGGTACTAGGTACTAAGCAACCATAATAATAATCAACCGTATCCCCTAATTTATAATAATAGCTATAGAGAGACCCCGTAGATTCAATAAGTTTAACCTTATCGGTCAAACCATGTTTCTTAAAAATCCTAATAGCCTCTTCAGCTCTACATTCAATTCGATAAAAAGGTAAATCTTCCGCAATGATTTGTCCCATCCTATCCTTTATTCTCCTAATATCATCATCATAAAGCTGATGACCAATATCAATATTACAAAAATAACCTTTGGATACCGGATGCTCCACATAAAGTTTACCTTCAGGAAAAACATCTTTTATTGCCTTATATAACACAAAACATAAAGAACGCACATAAGTACGCATCGCCGAATTATTACTCAAATCTAAAAACTCAACATCTTTATTATTATACACTTTATATTTTAGTCCTTCGGCAACATTGTTTACTTTTGCATTAACAACCAAATAAGGCAGATTTAGATTAAAACCTTTATAAGTATCCAAAAGTGAACTCCCGATAGGGAAACTCTTAGAAATATTATTATTTTTGCAAAAAATTTGAACAGTCTCTTTCATGTATCCTTTAATTTAAAGTGATTAAATGCAATAATAGGGTATTTATGACAATAAGAGATAAAAAACCTATAAAAACAAGATGGAATATTCTTTTTATGATTTATTAAAACTTATAGGCTCGCTAGGTATGTTCCTGTACGGAATGAAAATTATGAGCGAAGCCTTACAAAAAGTTGCGGGTGATAAATTAAGAAATATCTTAACCGCAATGACAACAAACCGTTTTACAGGGGTGTTAACCGGGGTTTTCATCACAGCTCTCATCCAATCTTCCTCTGCAACAACGGTAATGGTAGTCAGTTTTGTTAACGCAGGACTTCTAACCTTAGGTGAATCTATAAGTGTCATTATGGGAGCCAATATAGGAACAACTGTTACAGCCTGGATTATCTCCATTTTTGGATTTAAGGTTGATATGGCAGCATTATCTCTTCCGCTACTTGGTTTTGCCATCCCCTTAATGTTCTCTAATAAAAGTAAACGCAAATCTATAGGTGAATTTGTCTTTGGATTTGCGTTTTTATTTATGGGTCTTGCGCTGTTAAAAGATAATGCTCCCGACTTAGAGAGAAATCCTGAAATGCTAGCTTTTGTACAAAAATATACGGATATGGGCTTCGGATCCATCCTTCTCTTCCTTTTTATAGGAACCGTATTAACCATGATTGTACAAGCTTCAGCGGCAACCATGGCCATTACCTTAATAATGGTGGCTAACGGATGGATTAGCCTGGAATTAGGTGCGGCCTTAGTATTAGGTGAAAATATTGGAACCACCATTACAGCCAACTTAGCCGCACTAACAGCCAATACGCAAGCTAGACGAGCCGCTTTTGCCCATTGTTTATTTAATGTAATTGGAGTTTTTTGGGTATTACTGATATTCCATCCCTTTATGCATTTTGTTGAGTGGATTGTGGATACTTTCTTCCATACAGACAATATGGCTGTAGATACCTCTTATAAACTATCAGCATTCCACTCCATGTTTAATATTTGTAATGTGATTATACTTATAGGCTTCACAAAACAGATAGAAAAATTAGCTTCACGCTTCATCAAGATGAAAGAAGAAGATGAGGCTCCACGTTTACGCTACATTACTGGGGGTATGCTTTCCACTGCAGAGCTTTCTATTTTACAGGCTAAAAAGGAAATCAACCTCTTTGCTAAACGTATTTACAAAATGTATGGAATGGTAGAAGATTTACTTCACACTACAAATGACGATGATTTCATTAAACTGTTTAGTCGCATCGAAAAGTATGAGAGCATTAGTGACAATATGGAAATTGAGATTGCCGATTATTTGAATCGCGTATCAGAAGGACGGTTAAGTTCTGAAAGTAAACTAAAAATCCGGGCCATGCTTCGTGAAGTAACCGAGATAGAAAGTATTGGGGATAGCTGTTATAATTTAGCACGGATCATAGCCAGAAAACGTCAGACCGGACAGGATTTTGTTGAAAAACAATATGATCATATTCATTTTATGATGAAGCTTACTCGAGACGCTCTAGATCATATGCTTGTTGTTTTAGATAAAGCAGATATAAAAAGTACAGATGTCAATAAATCCTTTAACATTGAACATGAGATAAATAATTATAGAAACCAATTGAAAAGCCAGAATATATTGGATGTCAGCAATAAAGAGTACAACTACCAAATGGGCGTATACTATATGGATATTATCATTGAATGCGAAAAGCTGGCAGACTATGTTGTAAATGTAGTGGAAGCCTATACCGGCGTTTTGGATACTCAAAACTAAGAGAAAACAAAATAGCTATAAAAAAAGGGGCAAATGCCCCTTTTTTATTCATTATTATTCTTCATAAGGTTCAAAATCTTCTTTTCCTACTCCACAAAGAGGGCATACCCAATCTTCAGGAATATCCTCAAAAGCTGTTCCTGGTTCAATCCCACTATCAGGATCTCCTTCTACAGGATCGTAAACATATCCACAAACAGTGCAAAGATACTTTTTCATAACTACTTCTTTTTAAATTTAACATATTTGCAATATAACAAAACTAACTTTGATATTGTTTTTCGAAGAAAACAAATTATCTATAATTATAGAATTAATTTTGAATCTTTTTGAAAAAGATTCTCTCTATTTATATAAAAAAATAAAAAAGAAAGGAAAAGGAAAAGGCAAAGATGCTATTATCAAAAGATTATGTATTTTTGCAAGACAATTTGTAAAATGAAAATTCATGACTTTATCCGATGCTAACTATAAAGGCCTATCAGACAAGGAAGTAGAACAAAGCCGAGAAAAAAATGGGAATAACATATTGACCCCATCAAAAGGAGTGTCCCTATGGAAGCTCTATTTAGAAAAATACAACGATCCTGTTATAAAAGTACTCTTAGTCGCAGCCATATTCTCTCTCATCGTTGCTTTCATAGAAAACGAATATGTAGAAACCATAGGTATCATAGCTGCAATTCTTTTAACTACTACCATTGGATTTTTATTTGAATATGATGCTAACAAAAAATTCAAAATACTTACGCAGGTCAATGAAACGAATTCAATTAAGGTCATAAGAAATGGACACGTAATACAAGTACCCAGGAAAGACATTGTAGTTGGAGACGTCGTTCTTTTAGAAACCGGAGACGAAGTACCTGCAGATGGCGTTCTTCTGGAAGCCATTTCACTTCAAATAAATGAATCAAGCCTAACAGGGGAACCGATGGTAAGTAAGACTACCGACCCTCAACATTTTGACAAGGAGGCCCCCTATCCCAGTAATAAGCTATACCGAGGAACAACCATCCTCTCAGGACATTGTGTCTTAGAGATTTCCCAAGTTGGAGATGCTACTGAAATAGGGAAAGTATCTAAGTTAAGCACAACGGATAACGAAGAAGAAACCCCACTAAACAAACAGTTGCAAAAATTGGCAAACCTAATAGGTAAAATAGGGTTTACAATTTCAATAGCTGTGTTTGTTATCTTTGTAGCTAAAGACTTATATCAATATATACAAATACACGAAACGATAACATGGACAGATAGTCCGGCCATTCTCCAAATCGTGTTGAAATATTTCATGGTTTCAGTTACGCTTATCGTCGTTTCAGTACCTGAAGGACTTCCTATGAGCATAACATTAAGCTTAGCTATCAACATGAGTCGAATGTTGAAAACAAACAATCTCGTGCGTAAAATGCATGCTTCAGAAACCATGGGAGCAATTACTGTTATTTGTACGGATAAAACCGGTACATTAACACAAAATCAAATGACTGTTTATGAAGCAGACTTTTTCCCGCTCAAAGGAACTACATTAGCAGAAGCCGAGGATGATGCAATCAAAAATTTAATCATTGAAAGTATTAGCGTAAACACAACAGCCTATTTAGAAGAGAATGACGAGAATAAGGGACTGGGCAATCCCACTGAAGTTGCTCTATTATTATGGCTACACAACCAAGGACAAGACTACTTAAAAGCCAGAGAAAAAGCTCATCCCATAGATCAACTGACTTTTTCCACTGAAAGAAAGTTGATGGCCACCTTGGTAAATTCTGTTTTGGGCAAAAAAATACTTTATGTTAAGGGAGCTCCTGAAATACTTCTTAGTAAATCGACTAGTGTATTATTAAAAGAAGGGCAAAAAAATCCTGAAGAAGTAAAAACACAGCTCGAAGCTCAATTATCCGGGTTTCAAGACAAGGCAATGCGTACACTAGCTTTTGCTTATATGGAAGTTGACGAAAAAGACAATCGAAACTGTGAGGAATTATTAGAAGACAACAAGCTGGAACTTATTGGGATTACCGCCATTTCAGACCCTGTGAGATTAGATGTAGCTGATGCTATCGACGATTGCAGATCAGCCGGAGTAGATATTAAAATTGTAACAGGAGATACACAGAAAACAACACTTGAAATTGCTCGTCAGATTGGCCTATGGGACATGCAAGACAATGACGACTCTCTCATTACAGGTACAGCGTTTGAGCAACTCTCTGATGAAGAGGCTTTACAGCGAATAGATAAACTAAAAATCATGTCAAGAGCTCGTCCAACAGACAAACAGCGTCTTGTCCAGTTATTACAACAAAAGGGAAATGTAGTTGCCGTAACCGGAGATGGTACAAATGATGCTCCTGCATTAAACTTTGCCCATGTAGGATTATCCATGGGAAGTGGAACAACCGTAGCCAAAGAAGCGAGTGATATTACTTTACTGGATGATTCCTTCAACAGTATTTCCACAGCAATTATGTGGGGACGATCACTTTACAAAAACATTCAACGATTCATTGTATTTCAATTAACCATAAACTTTGTTGCTGTAATGATCGTTTTGATTGGTTCTATTTGGGGAACCACGCTACCATTAACTGTAACACAAATGTTATGGGTTAATTTAATCATGGATACCTTTGCCGCTCTGGCTCTCGCCTCCATTCCTCCTACTCGAGAGGTGATGAAAGAAAAACCAAGAAAGAATACCGATTTTATCATTACAAAAAAGATGGCTCAAAATATCTTAGGTGTAGGAGCGTTCTTCCTTATCATACTTAGTGTATTACTTACCTATTTCTCAAAAACTGAGGGAGGAATCACGGCTTATCAATTGACCATTTTCTTTACTTTCTTCGTCATGTTACAGTTTTGGAATCTATTTAATGCGGCTACATTTTATACTAACAACTCTATTTTTAAAGGATTAAACAAGAATTATGGTTTACTAGGTGTAGCCGGTTTAATTCTATTTGGTCAATTCCTTATTGTTCAATTTGGGGGAGAAATATTCAGAACAGTACCTTTGACTCTTGAAACTTGGGGAATAATAATAATCTCTTCTTCTTTTATACTATGGATTGGAGAAATCATTCGCTTGATAAAACGCTTAATAGTTAAAGAATAATGATGGAAAAAGGAATAAAAAACCTAATTATTGACTTAGGGGGGGTCTTAGTAGACTTTGAAAACAAACGCTGTATTGAAGAGTTTGAGAAAATAGGTCTTTCTAATGCAGATAAGGTATTGCCAACCTTCAAACAAAAAGACTTCTGCCGAAATTATGAAAAAGGATTAATTACATCTGATGAATTTAGAGATGAAATCAGAAAACAGATTGTTAACGAAGATGTTTCAGATTTACTAATTGATTCTGCTTGGATTAGCATATTAGATGACATCCCTCGCTATAAACTTGACTTATTGCTTAAATTAAGAGAACATTACATGGTTTATCTGTTAAGTAACACCAACCCAATACACTGGCAGTGGGTTTGTGAATTTAGTTTTCCATACAGAGGTTTTAGAGTAGAAGATTATTTTGAGCAAATATTCTTATCTTATGATATGCATATGCTTAAACCGGATAAGCAAATTTACAAAACAGTTATTGAAGCCACAGGCATTAACCCTGAAGAATCTTTCTTAATAGATGATTCTACGGAAAATTGTGAGATGGCTAAATCTTTAGGGTTTTCAACTTATACCCCAAAACTCAAAGAAAACTGGAGTTTCTTGTTTGAGAAATCATAAATAATGCAAATCCTATCTTCAATAGACAACTTATCATTGCCTCAAAGTATAGCGACCATCGGTTTTTTTGATGGAGTGCATTTGGGGCACCAATACCTCATCAAACAACTAACAACAGAGGCTCGAAGAAAACAATTAGCTTCTGTTATTATAACTTTTTCCGATCACCCTGCTGAAATCATTCACAATAAAAAAATAGAACTGCTAACTCCTTTAGAAGAAAAACTAAACCTCTTATCCAAAGAAGAGATAGACTATTGTGTAGTGCTACCCTTCACAAAGGAACTATCTAGCCTTTCAGCCCGTACGTTTATGAATCGAATTCTCAAGAAAAAATTGAATATTCATTCTTTATACATTGGATATGACAATCGTTTTGGCCA
>CAZFXK010000005.1:43403-45000 GCA_964522975.1 uncultured Bacteroides sp.
AATGGTTCGCACTATAAAGGAATGCTCAACATTGGTTACAGACCCACCATAAAAAATGGTAAAATTAAAACCATTGAAGTCCACATTCTAGATTTTCAGCGTGAGGTTTACCAACAAAACATTGAGCTTGTCTTTGAAAAATATCTAAGAAAAGAAATAGAATTTAAAGACAGAAAAGAACTTATCGGGCAATTACAAAAAGATGAAAAAACTGTTCGTCTTTTTTTTGAAAACAACAAACAGATATGAAAAAATCCATATTTTTAGTATTAATATACCTTGTAATTCAACTCCTTTCTTCCCTGTTAGTAAAAGGAGGATTTGCAGCATATCAATATCTTCATAAAGGACTTATTGTATCCAACATCAGTTTGACTGAAGTCATTATATCATTCATTTTAAGTATGATCTTAATGACACTTTTCATGGCATGGAGAAAATTAATACCACTTGATAAAGAATCTTGGACTTTACCTACTCCTATGCCTTCTTATCTGTTTTGGTTAATCATAGCGACTTTTAGTTCTATTTTTTTTCTGGACTTTTTAATGTACTATCTAGAGTTCCTTCCTGATTTAATGGAACAAACCTTTGATGTGGTCTTAACCAGTTTTTGGGGTATCATTGCAGTCACGTTATTCGGACCTTTTATTGAAGAATTGATTTTTAGAGGAGCCATTACCCGATTTCTACTAGAGAAGTACAATTCAAAGAGTGCAATCGTAATTTCTGCTTTAATTTTTGGACTCGTTCATATGAACCCTGTACAAATTATTGGAGGTTTCTTTATGGGATTATTATTAGGATGGATTTATTACAAAACAAAAAGTATTCTACCTGTTTTCATTGTACACGTAATAAACAACAGCCTCTCTGTTATATTGAGTAAACAATATACTGAAGTTGATACCATAAGAGATATT
Organism: uncultured Bacteroides sp.; assembly: GCA_964522975.1. Taxonomy (GTDB): domain Bacteria; phylum Bacteroidota; class Bacteroidia; order Bacteroidales; family Bacteroidaceae; genus Bacteroides_E. The sequence goes on from CAZFXK010000005.1 coordinate 44,327, forward strand.
TTCAGTGGAAATGTTTATTGGAGTATTGTAATAATCTCAGTTATTCTTTTGTTTTTAAGCCTGAAACAACTCAACCAAGCAACAATTTCTCCTTTTAAGCTTAAATAATAGGTCTATAAACTTATTTCTTTTGATTTTGTTGTGCTTTAAAAACCAATGCATATAATCGCATTTGCTTCAACATGGACAACAAACCATTACTACGAGTAGGAGATAGGTGCTCGTGCAATCCTATGGCATCAATAAAATAAAGCTCTGAGTTAACGATTTCATCGGGAGTATGATTTGAGATGACTTTAATTAACAAAGCTATAATTCCTTTTACAATGATGGCATCGCTTTCAGCTTTATACACTACTTTTCCATCTTTCAAATCAGCTTGAAGCCAGACTCTACTCTGACATCCTTCTATTAAATTCTGATTTGTCTTATACTGCTCATCCAAAGGTTCTAAACTGTTTCCTAAATCAATGAGTAACTGATAACGATCCATCCAATCATCAAACATTTCAAACTCACTGATTATCTCATCTTGTTTTTCGTTAATAGACATATTATTTTTCATTATAAATAACTTCTAAAACAGTCTGTCCAACTGCTAGTAATGTGTTTTTATCAATGTTTTCCATGGTATCTTTTACTGTATGCCAACTCTCTGCAAATCCGGTATGATG
>CAZFXK010000005.1:45100-54351 GCA_964522975.1 uncultured Bacteroides sp.
ATCTGAATGCGGATTCTTAGCCCAATATTGAGAGCCTAATCCCCAAAACTCCTCTTTATGAGGTCCTGTATAAAATTGTGGAGCACCATAATCTTCTGCATCAAAAAAGATAATATCAATTCCTATCATAGGTTGATCTTGTTGTATCAGCCGCGCCAACTCTAAAAGCACACCAACCCCACTTGCACCATCATTAGCTCCCATTACAGGAGTGTAATGATTCCTTTCATCCGGATCATTATCCGACCAAGGACGTGTATCCCAATGAGCAAATAGAGCTACGCGTTTTTTCTTTTCCGGTTGAAAGCTCCCAATGATGTTTTTAGCTGCTAATAAAGTTCCATCAAATGCAGTTAAGTCTACCTCTTGTGTAGTAACACTAGCCCCAAATTCTTTTAACTTAGCTTCTAAATAATTTCCACAAGCTTTATGTCCGGCAGTATTGGGTACACGTGGACCAAAAGAAACCTGTTTCTCAATAAAAGAATAAGCACTATCCGCGTTAAATTGGGGAACGATTACTTTTTCTTCAGTTAAATCCATTGAATTACTCTGTCGTGCTTTCGACCCTCCACAAGCAATCAGGACAGAAACTAAAAGTAAAAGAGGAAGAAGAAAGAATACTTTTCTCATAATAAACTAAATATCTTTTTCAAAAATCAAAATTACGCTTTTTACAGCAGAATTTCTAAATTAGAAGGATTAAAAATAGCTAAGGAAGAAATGAAAGAGTGATTTTTTTACTTTCAACATTAAACTGAACAGAAGAACCACAAATCAAAGGATAATTCATTTGAGTATGTCCTATTGGAAAATTATAACACACAGGGAAAGAATAAGGCTTTAATAGCTTAGATAACATCCGGTAAACACGCCTACTCAATAACTGGTGCTCAAGGTAGTCTGTAAATTGTCCCACAATAAGACCTGCCAACTGATCCAAAACACCGGAGTACTTCAAATTATAAAAAAGTCTCTCAATAGTATGCAGGTGCTCTCCAATATCTTCCACAAAAAGGATGGTGTCTTTAGCCGTTACAGCGAAAGGCGTACCTTGCATAGCCCCCAAAACAGACAAATTCCCCCCTCGCAATATCCCTGTAGCCTTTCCTTTTTTATTCAATTGATGCGAAGGACAAAAATAGGCCGGTTTTTTACCAAAAAGTATTCCTTTCAAATAGAGTAAAGAGGCATCTTCTTCAGGAACCGTTGCCAAATGTTTGGCCATAGGAGCATGTAATGTAGCAAAACCCTCATTATTAAAACGCAAATGCAAAGCTGTGATGTCACTATAACCAATTAACCACTTAGGCGATTGTCTAAATTGAGTGAAATCTAACTGATCGATAAAATGAACTGCACCATAACCACCCCTTGTACAAAAAATAGCTTTAGATTTTTTATTATCCATGGCCTCCTGAAAATCCACTTTACGAACATCTTGCGTACCGGCATAATTATCATAAGCAGAATCTACATGTTTCGCAAGAATGACTTTCAATCCCCAGGTTTCTAATCTTTCTTTAGCCTTAACTACTATTTTCTTTTCGATACGACTTGAAGGAGAAACCAGAATAACAGAATCATTAGGTTTTAAAAAAGGAGGATACTGTAAAGCTTTCATCGTGATATATTAACAAAAAAAGTTTCTTTCTACAAATCTAATCTTAATTCTTCTGTAAAAAAAAAACAACCCATTAAAGTGTAGTATAAATTAAAAGTTCTTTAATAGTAAACAAGGAAGCAAAGATGTATGTTTATATTATGATAATTTTATAAACTAGAAACGATGCAAGCAATTAAAAGCTTTGAAGAACTCATCAAGCATATACAAGCCAACGTAAAACAGAAAACTGTTGCAGTTATTTGTCCGTACGATGAACCTACTGAATATGCTATTCTGCGTTCTTTAAACGAAGGGGTTTCTCACTTTGTCTTAATAGGCGACCGCTCATTAATGCCCAAAACAGTATTGTCACCTGATTGTAAAAGTGATATTACCATATTAGACATAAAAGACTCAAAAGAAGCAGCACAAAAAGGAGTACAACTTGTTCGACAAAATAAAGTGGATATATTAATGAAAGGACTGATTAACACAGATGATTTACTAAAAATTGTACTAAACAAAGAAGAAGGACTACTCCCTCTCGGAAAAATTCTATCTCATATAGCTGTTTTAGAAATTCCTACATATCCTAAATTACTTTTTTTCTCGGATGCTGCTGTAATTCCAAGGCCAAATCTTTTACAGCGAGAAAAGATAATAACGTATGCTATCAAGGTATGTCACCAATTTGGCATTAATATCCCCAAAGTTTCATTAATTCATTTCACTGAAAAAGCCAGTCCTAAATTTCCCATTTCCATGGATTACGTATACTTAGTAGAACAATCAGAAAATGGAGCTTTTGGAGAGGCTATTATTGATGGACCACTAGATGTAAAAACTTCTTGTGATTACAAGAGTGGGGAGATAAAGGGTATTTCATCACCTATTAATGGTCAGGCGGATGTGTTGATTTTCCCTAACATAGAATCAGGCAACACCTTCTATAAGTCAGTTTCTCTTTTTGCTAATGCTACGATGGCAGGGGTCTTACAAGGTACCTGCTGCCCGGTAGTACTACCCTCTCGTAGCGATACCGGATTATCTAAATATTATAGTATCGCCATGGCCTGTTTAATCGCGGAGGAAAAACAATGAAAATTCTTGTCATTAACCCAGGATCCACTTCAACTAAAATCGCAGTTTACAATAGTCGTGAGGTTCAATTTGAAACTACAATAACACATAGTGCTAAACAATTATCTAAATTCAAGCAAATTATAGACCAACTGGATTTTCGAAAACAAATTATCTGTGATGAATTAAGAAGAAATGCGATTTCCTTAAATTTTAATGCTATCATAGCAAGAGGAGGATTAATAAAACCCATACCGGGTGGCGTCTATTCTATCAATGAAAAAATGAAGTTGGATGTATTAACGCCCATGCGTCATCACGCTTCTAACTTAGGCTGTTTAATTGCAAGCGAAATAGCACAAAAACAAGAAACTCCTTGCCCAGCCTTTATTGCAGATCCCGGAGTAGTTGATGAACGCCAAGAGATAGCAAAAGTTTCCGGCTTTCCATTATTGCCCAAAATTGCAATATCTCACGTTTTAAACCAAAGAGCAATAGGCAGACAATATGCAAGGGAGCAGCAAGTAGAATACGATTCATTAAATCTAATCATAAGCCATATAGGAGGAGGAATATCCATTGGCGTTCATCAACAAGGTAAAATAATAGATGTTAATAACGCTCTAGATGGTGATGGTCCTTTTTCTCCTGAACGTGCAGGGACTCTCCCCTCCGGAGCATTAATCGACCTCTGTTTTAGTGGTAAATACACTCAAGATGAACTTAAAAAAAAGATCGCCGGGCATGCCGGACTTATGGCTTATCTTAATTCAACAGACCTGCGCATCATTTTAAAGCGTATTGAAAAAGGCGATAAAAAAGCTCAATTCATAGTAGAAGCCATGGTTTATAACATAGCAAAATACATCGGTGCAGCGGCCACGGTATTAAAAGGAAATATAGATGCCATTTTACTAACCGGCGGAATTGCTTACTCAGAATATGTAATCAATTTATTAAAAGAGCGTATTATTTTTCTGGCCCCTATTGCTGTTTATCCTGGAGAAAAAGAGATGGAGGCCCTGGCTCTCAATGCACTGGCCGTATTAAATGGACAGCTTGAAGCAAAAGAGTATCAATAAATAGAGGCATCTAATTTATTAAATGAATGAATAAAACGATACATTATCTATTGATTCAGACTCAAAGCCTCAAAAATCCCAATCATACTCTTCCTATGACCTAGATTTATAACACTTAAGCTTGGGAGCTTTTGGGAATTTGAATGAAATCTTAAATATGGATTTAATTGGATCTTTGGAGTTAAACTAGAACTTCACACAAACTATTGTATTTTTTCTGTATTTATATTATTTTTGTAGCAAAATTGCAATCATAGATATCGAAAACATGAACCGAACGTTCGATAATTTCTTTATTGAATACTATCCTAAAGTAAAATCTTTTGCAACACGTATTTTGATGTCAGAGCATGATGCCGAAGATGTGACTCAGGATATTTTTGTAAAAATTTTAGAAATGAAAGAAGATGAGATTAATGACGGCTTGCTTTTCACAATGGCCAGAAATCACATATTCAATCTATTGAAAAGAAGATCAATTGAACGAAAGTATCAAGAATATTTGCTTAAAGAGAATTTCTCTACTGAAAATCTAAATCTTGAAAAAGAAATATACGCAAAAGAACTGGAGTTACTTGCATTGAGTACCATTGAAAAAATGCCTGAACAAAGAAAAAGAGTTTTTAAGATGAGTCGATTTGAAGGCAAGAAGAACAAAGAAATTGCTAAAGAATTAAATCTATCAGTAAGAACAGTAGAACGGCATATTTACATAGCTCTGACTGAGCTTAAAAAGATTATGTTTGTGTTTTTTCTCTTTTTCATTGAGTAGTCGGCCTTAACAAATTGTCTTATATATAGAAAGTCAATTTATATATAAGAAATGGTGCAATTTATTAATAAGCTTATACACTTATTCAAAAATACCAATCCAAACGAAACCACGATTGAGAGATTTCATGAATGGTTAATTAATAATGAACAAACAGCAGAAAAAGAGGAGGCTTTAAAGCATCTTTGGAAAGAACCTACTGATATTTCTAAAGATGACGCATTAAAAGCTTTAGAGCAATTCAAGTCAAAGAATCGCCCTAAACAACTCAAAAACAGAAGATTAGCATTATGGCAATATGCTGCCGCAGCAGTCATCATTGCCTGTATTACTACTGCCTATCTGTTTACTATCAATATAGCCCCCCCAAATGTTATCTATACAGAAAACAGCTCTCTTATAGGAGAAACAAACACCATAAAATTACCTGATGGTAGTACTGTAATGATAAACTCTTCTTCCATACTTCTTTATCCTGAAGATTTTGGAAAAAAAAGCAGGACTATTTATCTTACAGGAGAAGCAAATTTCCAAGTAAACAGAAATGAAAAGATTCCTTTTATAGTCAAATCAAAAAACTTTTCAGTTACAGCATTAGGTACAGAATTTAATGTATCCTCTTATCCCAATGAAGATTATTATAAAGCAACTTTAATAGAGGGTTTCATTCAAATAGAGAATCAAGAGAAATCCATAGATCAGATCTTGGAAATTGAAGATCAATTCACTTTTAACAAAAACACAAATGAATACTCTATAAACAAAACTAATCTTGAAGATGTAACTGCATGGCAAAGAGGAGAATTAGTTTTTAGAGGAGCTACAGTTAAAGATATAGTGCAAGTATTAGAAAGAGAATACAATATTATATTTCATAATCAATCTAAAGACACCGATTTCTACACTTTTAAATTTCAAAAAAACACCCCATTAGAAAAAGTTCTACAGGTAATGAAGAATGTAATGGATGGATTCAACTATGTACTTAAGGACAACATTTGTTACATCTATTAAAAGCACCTGTAGTTTTTTCTATATAAAATAAGAATTCCGGAATAAAAAACAATAACAGGAACAATTATTGATGAAAGTGATTTTCCTATTATAGGTGCCACAATTGTTATCAAAGGTACATCAACAGGAGTCACTAGTGATATAGATGGAAACTATAGCATCTCTGTATCAACTGATGATGTACTTGTGTTTTCCTATCTTGGATATCAGACACAGGAAATAGTTGTAGCAAAGAACTCTGTAATAAATGTAAAATTACAATCTGATGTAAAAGAACTAGAAACAGTTGTAGTTACTGCATTAGGCATTAAACGCGCACAGAAAGCTTTAAGTTATAATGTTCAAGAAATAAAAAGTGACGAACTGACAACCGTGAAAGATGTCAACTTTATGAATTCTTTAGCAGGTAAAGTTGCCGGAGTTAATATAAACGCATCTTCTACAGGTATTGGAGGGGCTTCTCGTGTAGTTATGCGTGGAGTTAAATCCATCACAAAAGACAACAATGCTCTTTATGTTATTGATGGAGTACCTATTTATAACACTAGTGGAGGAGCAATTGATGAAAACTACATTTATGCAGATCAGCCTAGTGGAGAAGGTATATCCGATCTTAACCCTGATGACATTGAAAGTATGTCTGTTCTTACAGGACCAGCAGCAGCTGCATTATACGGGTCAAATGCCGCAAATGGAGTCATTCTTATAACCACAAAAAAAGGAATAGCAGGAAAACCAAAAGTTACAATTTCCAACCAATTAACATTTTCAAAACCTGTTACCTATTATGAGTTTCAGAATAAATACGCAGCCCTCGCAAATCAACATGCAAGTTGGGGACCGGAAACAGCAGGATTGAAAAATAACAGAATGGATTTTTTTGAAACAGGTATAGTAAATCAAGTATCAGCAAGTTTATCTGTTGGAAATGAAAAAAACCAAACTTATGCTTCTCTTTCTAATTCCTACTCAGAAGGCATCATTCCAGAAAATGAATATAAGAAAACCAATCTAACCTTACGTAATACAACTACTTTTCTGAATGAAAAAATGACCCTTGATTTTGGTTTTAGTTATATAAAACAATCAGATAAAAACATGATTGGGCAAGGACAATACTTTAACCCACTTCCCGCTGTATATACATTTCCCGTTGGATCTAATATAACAGATTACAAAAAAATTGAAACCTATGATGAGGCAAAAGGTTATATGGTTCAAAACTGGCCTGCAGAACATAATGTACTTGATGCTGAAAATCCCTACTGGTTGCTGAATAGAATGCCAAGAACAAATAGCAGGAATCGTTATATGGTAAATGTAAATTTAAAATATGATATGACTGATTGGTTGAACATTTCCGGACGATTTCGATTAGATAATTCACGAACAGAAGAGGAAAGTAAGTTTTACGCTTCAACAAAATCAACTTTCAGCAAAAATGAAAAGACAGGGAAATACAGAAATGCTTTAGTTGATGATAGACAGACTTATGCAGATATAATTTTAAATCTGAATAAATATTGGGAAGATTTTTCATTAAATGCAGTAGTAGGAGGAAGCATTTCTGACGCTAAATCCACAGCTAAGGGAATGGATGGACCTTTAGTGGTTCCAAACTATTTTGCAGTGACAAATTTGGATATGAGTGACAAAGCAACACATCCAATACATACAGGATGGCACCAGCAAGATCAATCGATCTTTACTAGTATAGAAGCAGGCCATAAAAATATGCTATATCTAACATTAACAGGCAGGAATGATTGGTCTTCTGCATTGGCAAAAACAAAAAATACTTCATTTTTCTATTATTCTGCAGGATTATCTTTCCTTTTATCTGAAGCACTGAATTTACCAAACCAGATAAACTATCTTCAATTAAAAGGATCTTATTCATCTGTAGGATCACCTATTCCAAGAAATCTGTCAATCGTTACTTATCCTTACAATAAGGATAATCGCCATTTTGAAGCAAGTAGTTTTTTACCTATTTCAGATTTAAAGCCAGAAAGAACTAATTCTTGGGAGATAGGGTTAACTGCAAAACTATTTGATAACCTCTTAAATTTTGATTTTACCTATTACCACTCAAATACTATTAATCAAACATTAGCCTTAAATATTTCTGCTATGTCCTTATATAATAAAATGTATGTACAAGCAGGTGATGTAAGAAACAATGGTATAGAGCTTGGACTGGGAACCAATCTAAAATTAGGTAATGTAACATGGAATAGTAATTTTACAGCCGGGTTTAATGCCAACAAGATATTAAAACTTATAGATAAGGATGCTACTGTTGATGTAGATGGAGAAAAAATTCTTGTAGGAGATAAATTTGAAGGAGAAAGAGAGGCAATAGGTGCTTCCATCTATCGTTTAACTGAAGGAGGAACAATGGGTGATCTTTATGTTAAAAAACAATTTAAGAAGGATGCTAACGGAGACTTGGTATTGGATCCAACAGAAAAACGTCCAATACTAGAAAACACAGAACAATATGTAGGTTCTGTACTTCCAAAATGGAATCTGGGATTTAGAAACTCCTTCACTTGGAAAGATTTGAGTTTTGGATTTATGCTTTCAGCCCGATTGGGAGGAGTTGTAGTGTCTCCAACTGAAGCCATTCTTGATGGATATGGAGTTACAAAGAAAACTGCAAAAGCTCGAGACAGAGGTTATGTTGAATCCAACAATGTTATATTTGCCCCAAAAGATTACTATGAAACCGTAGGGTCAAGAGAAGGTTTATTAGCTGACTATGTCTATAAGGCCGATAATATCAGACTTCAAGAAATCAGTATTGGATATACCATTCCTAAAAAAGTTTTTCATGACAAATTGAAATTAAATGTATCATTTGTGGCCAGCAATCTATGGCTGATTTATAAAGATGCACCTTTTGATCCGGAAATGACTGGAAGTACAGGAACTTTTTTCCAAGGAATCGATTTCTTTATGCAACCTAATACTCGAAATTTAGGCTTTAGCATAAAAGCTGAATTTTAATCACAAAAAAGAATAAAATGAAAAAATTATTTAAAACAATAATATTCAACATAAATTATAGAGTACTATCAAGCATTCTATTGATTTCCCTTATCTGCTCATGTACGAATAAATTTGAAGATTTTAATCGTAATCCGGGTGAACCCACTTTAGATGAGCTAACAGAAGGGCATTATCTAACAAAATTACAGTTCCCCACTTTAATAAACTATGCCTTTCCCGTGCAAGAAAACAATTACCAACATTGTGAAAACTTCATAGGAGGTGTTTATGGAAGATATTTCAACATAACAAAATCAGATTGGAAAAACCATTTTCAAACATTTAATAGCATTGATGATTGGTTATACATTCCAATAGAGGATGCTTATAAATACGTCGCCCGCAGCTTCTTTGAAGTAGAGAAGATTGCAAAAGATCAAGAGCAATTTCACCATCTTTACAATTTCGCGAAAATTCTGAAAGTTACAGCTTTTCAACGTTTAACTGATATGTACGGGCCTCTTCCTTACACAAAACTAAGCCCGGGCAATTTGTCCGCTGAATATGATGATCAGGAAACCATATATCGCAAGATGTTTGAAGAGCTGGATGAAGCAATATCTTTTCTAACTACTTTCAATAAAGAGAATCCGGATTATAAAGGAATAAGCGATATCTATGATGCTATTTATAGTAACGACTA
>CAZFXK010000006.1:0-14946 GCA_964522975.1 uncultured Bacteroides sp.
ACTGAAGAACACCCGGTTTTTATTTATCAGTTTAATAAGGACTAATTCCTTTTCAGAATTAGTCAAAAAAAGGCAGTAATCAAAATAACACATTAAAAAAGGCATATCAAATTCGATATGCCTTTTTTTAATATTTATAGTTTTTGAATTAAAGTGCTCTAAACCATTTTACATAGGAAAAGTCTTGGCGGTGAGGTAATAACTCATTCTTAGGGTACATACGATAAGAGAGCTTATAACTACCGGCATTAGACAAGATGAATTTAGCATGAAATGTATAAATATCTCCTTCTTGTTTTATTACTTCCAATGGTTTTACAGCATAAATAGATTCTTTAGCTTTTTCATCAGATTGCACTAAAACCAACTCAATACCTATAGCATCATTTAGCCCTTTCTCATCAATTTTAATCGTTACTTCATATTCTTTTCCACTTTCAAGAACACTTTCATCTAAAGCTTTCGATTTTTCAATGGAAAGAATTTCTATTGAGTCCCATTTAGAGGCAACTTCTTCTTTCCATGCTGCTATTTCTTTAGCAACTTTATTATTATCAGCAGATAATAGATGATATCTTTTGCCTAACTTATTATAGAATTTTCTGTAATAATCATCTAATTGACGCTTCATTGTATAATGAGGTGCGATTTGAGCTATTGAATTCTTAATGGTTTTAATCCATTTTTCAGAATAACCTTTATCTATTTTGTCATAATACAAAGGAATAATTTCAGATTCTAGTATACTGTAAATGGTAGCAGCATCTAATTGATCTTGATGACCTTGATTTTCGTATGTACGTTTATCAGTCAATGCCCAACCGGCATCCTCACGATAACCTTCGTACCACCAACCATCAAGTACAGAGAAGTTCAACACACCATTCATTAAGGCCTTTTCACCCGATGTACCGGATGCTTCCATAGGACGTGTAGGAGTATTTAACCAAATATCAACTCCGGATATTAAGCGACGAGCTAAATGCATGTCATAATTTTCCAAGAAGAGGATTTTACCTAAAAACTCAGGACGGCGAGAAATTTCAATGATATGTTTAATCAATCCTTGCCCTGCCCCATCGTGTGGATGTGCTTTACCTGCATATAAAAATTGAACGGGTCTCTCGGGATCATTAACAATTTTAGCTAAGCGATCTAAATCTGTAAACAACAGGTGAGCACGCTTATAAGTTGCAAAACGTCGGCCAAACCCAATTAACAATGCATTAGGGTTGATATTATCCATTAAGGAAACTATGCGAGAAGGATCTCCTTGATTTTTTAGCCAATTATCTTTAAACTCTAAACGAATATAATTAACTAATTTTTCTTTCAATGCTTCACGAGTAGCCCAAACTTCCTCGTCTGATACATTATAAATGGCTTCCCAAATTTTCTCGTTAGACTGATCTGTAATAAAGTCATCAGAAAAGCATTTATCATATAACATACGCCACTCATTTGCACACCAGGTAGGAAAGTGTACTCCATTTGTTACATAACCCACATGATTTTCTTCAGGATAGTATCCTTTCCATATGATAGAGAACATTACTTGTGAAACTTGTCCATGTAATTTACTCACTCCATTCACTTCTTGAGAAGTATTACAAGCAAAAACGGACATACAGAAACGCTCATTTTTATCTCCAGGGTTGTTTCTACCCATATCCATCAGTTCATCCCAGGTAATCCCCATCTTTTCAGGGTATTTACTCATATACTTACCAAATAGACCTTCATCAAAATAGTCATGACCAGCTGGTACAGGAGTATGAACAGTATATAAAGAAGAAGCTCTTACTACTTCTAAAGCTTCGTTAAAGGATAAACCTTCCTTTACATAGTTACAAATGCGTTGAGCATTAATAAGGGCAGCATGTCCTTCATTACAGTGATAAATATCCTTCTTGATACCAAGAGCTTCTAAAGTAAGAATACCACCTATTCCTAAAAGAATTTCTTGTTTCAATCTATTCTCCCAATCTCCACCATATAATTGATGAGTGATAGAACGATCATATTCACTGTTTTCTTCTTTATCTGTATCTAATAAGTAAAGGGGTATTCTACCAACATTAACTCGCCATACATTTGCGTATACCATATGATCAAGGTATGGTACTTCAATAACCAAAGGATTATGATTGTTATCTAATACTCTTTCTAAGGGTAATTGACCAAAATTTTGTGCCTCATAAGTAGCAACTTGTTGTCCATCAACAGATAATGCCTGATCAAAATAACCATATCGGTATAAGAAACCTATAGCACAAAGATTAACATTACTATCTGAAGCCTCCTTTAAATAATCTCCGGCAAGAACACCTAAACCACCGGAATAAATTTTTAATACCTGACTTAAACCATACTCCATGCTAAAATAAGCAACTGATGGACGATCTTTATCGGGTTCAACATCCATATAAGCCCTAAAATTGGCATATACTTCATCTACTCTCTTAATTATATTTTTATCTTTTGCTAATTCTTCTAATGATTCATAATCCATTAACTCAAGAAATAAAACAGGATTTTGACCTGCTTTTTCCCATAATTCAGGATTTAGATCTTTAAATAATTTGGTTGCCTCATAATTCCAGCTCCACCAGATGTTACGAGCCATCTCAGACAGTTTCTCCAAACCTTTAGGCATATGAGATTTCACTGTAATCTCGCGCCAATTTGGAGTGTTCACATTACTAACATTAATTTTCATTCTTATTTTTCTTTATATAAATCCATCTAATTCCCTAACCTTGATTTAGCATTTTTCAACGCAATATCATAAGCTACATAGTAATTCTTTATAAAATTATCCCACAAAGCTTGTTTAGAAATTGTTTTTGCTTTACGACGTATATTGTAAATTGTTGCTTTCTCAATTGATAGGAATTTCAATAAAATATCAGAGATTTTATCAACTACTTCATCATAATTATGATCAGAGCGTTCAACAACCTCTACCCCATCAGTAATTACAGGATGATTACGAATATCATTAACCCAAGAACCAAACCCCGCTAAATTAGTAGTTACGGTAGGTACTCTAAAAGCAATACTTTCTAAAGGAGTATAACCCCAAGGCTCATAATATGACGGATAGATACTAATATCTTGTCCAATTAGAAAATCATAATACTCCATATTAAAAATTCCATCCTCTCCATCCAAATAACAGGGTACAAAGATAACCTTAACTTTATCATTTACACCATTTTGCATATTTAAATGATTCATCATTCGGAGAGTTTTATCCTCATCTATGTTGTGTACCCAATGCGTAATCATAGGTCTATCTAATGGGGTATCATAAAACTCATCACTCTTTAACCGTTGAAGTAAATCTTCTCTGGGACCTACTACCCACGAAGGAACTGCAATGAAAGCTAAAATATTCTGTTCTAACTGCTTATTCTGATTCAATCTATTTAAGGCATCGATAAAAACATCTATTCCCTTATTTCTAAATTCATAACGACCGCTAGTTCCTACAATTAAAGTATCATCTTTTAAATCACATCCTAACAGTTTATTTGCAACTGATAACATAAGAGCTCTTGCTTCTCTTCTTTTACTATTAAAAGCAGAACCAGTAGGAACAAAATTATTTTCAAATCCATTTTCTAATACTGCATCAGTGGGCCTATCTAGGAGTTCTTTACATTCTTTACTGGTTATCTCACTAACCGTAGTGAAGCAGTCAACATAATGTGCCGTTTGTTTCTCAATAGAATGTTTTGCTTCTATATTGAGTTCTCTAGCCATCTGATCTCCATCATACCCTGATAAATAATCATATAAAGGCTTATTATTAGCAGCAATTGAACGACCAACAGTTGTTGCATGAGTAGTAAACACAGTCGCAATAGCAGGAACTTGATTTTGTAAATATAAAACAGCCATTCCAGTCATCCATTCGTGTGCATGGAAAACAACTTTATCCTCTTCAGTTAAATAGTATTTATAGAAACTCTCGACAACTTTTCCTGCTGCTACAGCAAATATGGAAGCATCATCGTAATCTCCAAAACCATGCAATGAATCAACCTGAAAACGTTCCCACATCAAGCCATAAATTTGATTTTTAGATTCAAACAAAGGTTTAAAGTCTACTAATATAGCTAAAGGGTTACCTGGAATATTCCATCTGCCTATTTTTACAGTTAAATTTTCATTCGATTCAAAATATTTCTTCCACTCGGTAAAATCAGTAGTAGATTCTGTGAATAATGGAGTTTCTTGACTATCACCAATTAAATCCGGTCCAATAAAGATTAATTTATCTTTATACTCTTCTACTAATGTTTTAGCACGAGTTGATAATACCGTATAAATCCCTCCTACTTTGTTACAAACTTCCCAACTTGCTTCAAAAAGAAAATCAGGCTTTTCTATTTTTTTGTCCATAATCTAAAACTTTTTACTTGTGATATGGGGACACAAACTTAATAATAATCCTTTAATACTTGTATTGCAATTAAGATTCATTATAATAAATCTTGCTTTCAAACGTTTGAAATTAGTCTTTTATTCTCAATAAAACCTAAATTCCGTTCAATAAGATTCATTTTACACATAAAAAGTCTCCTTATTTCAAAATAAAGAGACTTTTCCCACTTAAAACGTATATTACTACATTGTAGATTAAATTGCACTACCAATTAAGAACACTGCAGCTAAAGCTACAATTGCATATAATTCTGGAAATACTGCTAATATTAAGGTATTACCAAATACGTTATGTCCTTGACCTATGGCTATAATACCATTAGCACATACATGTCCTTGACGTATGGCGGAATATAAGCCTACAATCCCTAATGTTATACCTGAAGCTAAAACTGCTGCAGTTTGGATGGGTGTTATATCGGGTGTTAGCACACCAAAAATATTCTGAAACATAAAATAGCCGGCAAAACCATATAAACCTTGTGTACCGGGTAAAGCAGTAAGTACAAGAAAATTACCAAAAGCACTACTATCTTTTTTCAATGCTCCAATTGCTGCATTACCGGTAACAGTCACTCCATAAGCACTACCCATTCCCGATAAAAAAATCATTAGTGCGATGCCGATATAGGCAATAAACAAATTCATTTCCATAATTTTTATTGTTTTTATATTAGTTTTTATTTACAAATTATTTCTTAAATGGTTGATAGGCTACTCCTCCACCCTCAAATCCTGAATTTTTAAAAAATTCCACAAAAGTTAATCGCATGGGATGGACAATCGCGCCTAAAGTATTCATGAACATATTAATGGTATGTCCTACTATGAAAATTAAAACCATTACAATAGGACCTAATATTACATTGTCCGGACTCATTCCTACAGCAAGACTATTAAATACACTAGCCAAAATACCTCCGGATAATCCTAATGCAAATAAACGGATGTACGACAATATATCCCCTAACAAACCTGTAGCCATATTATAGGTATCCCATAATGATAAACCAATATTAAGGAAGATATTTTTCCCCGGAGAATTGTACAAACAAATAGCCAGCCCACAAATCACAAGTAGTATAATATGTACTGTTCCTCCCATAGGTAACACTTTGGGAAAGAGGTATGCAAATAATATGGATAATAATAATACAACCCATCCCAGAGTTGAAACAGCATATTTAAACCCAAATTGAATTGTTTTATTAACAATTTCTAAAATCTTACCGAACATTATTTGTATAACACCAAGGATTAAAGCTAGTTGGAACATCTGACTATGATCTAATGCAATCATGGATTTCAATTTTTGAGCAATCGGCCAATTTAATTCGTACAGACTGACACCAAAAAAAGAGCCGCTCAATAATCCACAGAAGAAAGTAGAAGCTCCCAACACCTGTAATAAAGATAAGATCGTTTTTATTTGGGGTTTTATATTCTTCGCAAATACTTTAAACAAAGCCGCTGCAACAACTAAAAACAATCCGTATCCGGAATCTCCTAAACACAGCCCGAAAAAAATCATAAAAAAGGGTGCAAAAAACGGCGTTAAATCTAACTCGTTATATTTTGGCAACATATATAGTTCCAATATAGGCTCAAATAATTTTGCAAAACGATTATTGTTCAATTTAATTGGAACATCGTCATCAGGAGTAGGATTAGTTATTTCATAATAAGCTTGCTCCTTATTTAAATATTCTGAAGCATCTTGCACTCTTTCTTCAGGAAGCCATCCTTGTAAAACCATTAGATGATTCTCAACAGTGTGTTCCGTATTTAATAACACTTTTGAAAACTCAATAGTACGATGTAGTTGTTGAATGGCAGCTTCTAATGAAGGTATATCTTCTGCTGCAAACAACTTCAACTCTTTCTTTATTTTATCTTTCTCTTCTTCTATAGTCAGAAGTTTCTGCTGTAATTCACTTAAAGCTTTTTTAGGAGCCCTAACTCTTTCTACATCTATAACTACTTCTATGTCATCTTTTGTTAAAGTAATAAAGAAGAGTCGGGAACCAATTGTGTTAATTACAATAGCATTATAATCATCAATCCATTGGGACTGAAATTGACTTACTGTGCAAGTGAAAAACCGGACTTTAAGCCCTGTATCTTCCTTTAGTTTTTTTAAATCATTAGGGTTATAATCACCCCACATTTCCTGATTGAAAATCTCACGCTCTAATGTCTGCGTATTTTGATTTAGTTCATCTAATAAATCTCTTTTCTTATTAATTTCCTCATGAACAATATACCCTTGCTCAGCCTCTCCTTTTTTTTCTAAATCAGTGGACTCTACTTTCAAGGAATTTAAAAATCGTATGCTTTTTGAAAGTTCAGAAGATAAATTAATATTTTCTTTCAATTTTGGATCATCAGGTACTCCGGATTGTTTCGTTTGAATATGAACCACTCCTAAACCACGTAAATTCTTCAAGAATTCTTCATAGTCTTTATGATAAACCAAAAATGTTATCTTTTTCATTTTTGTAATCATAATACTTCCTCCTTTTCTTTCACTTTTCTTGCCTTTAATATTTTCTGAGAAGATTTTGAAAGATTTTCCTCATCCTCTAAATAACGTTTTATTTTTAGAATAGCTTCTTCATACCCAGGTATCTGAACTTTTTCAAAAAGATTTACTTTCTGAGTTGTTTTTTTACGAGCTTTTTCTAATAAATTCAATTTAGCATCTATAAACTCTTTATTTATAGCAGTATGTGCAAGTTCTTGTAACAAGAAAATACCATCAAGATACCAACTCGGTTTATTAAAATGACTATAAGGCTGTATTTTAAAATCAACTTTTTCTAATATTGGGACACGAACTCCTGCTATCTTCTTTATACTTAGATGAACATCCTCAACCCTTATTAAAGAACCATCGAATTCATTCCAAAGAGCAAACATGGCTTCATATTTCTGAATCTGTTGTTCCAGCTTTTCCTCTAATTTCACTGCTTCTTCCTTCCAAGTTCTTACTTCTAAACGTAATGCACTTTCTTTATTCTGCAAAATAGGCAGAGTACGCTTACGCATATTTAGCTGCTTTTGAAGATCTTGCATTGAAGTCTTATTATATTGAAATTCTATAGCCATATAGCAAGTTTTATTTATCTGTTTTCCAATATTTATCAACAAATGCTTGCCTGATGTTAACTTCCTCAGGCTTAAAGTAACGTCCAAACAACTTCCAAGCCACATCTAACATTTCCGTAGTATCAAGATTCACATCAATAGCCAATAAATCATTAGCATATTCTTTGGCAAATGAAAGAGTTCGTTGATCATAATCAGTCAAATCAAATCCGTTTTCTTGTTTTGTTTTCGCATTAGCCGCATCTGCATATAAACGTACTGCAGCATTCATTACTTGAGGGTGATCTTCCCGAGTTTTAGTACCAATGACCAATTGCTTTAAGCGTGATAATGAACGGAACGGATCCACAATTACTTTACCAATATCACTGTCTTGACGTAAAAACAACTGACCTTCTGTTATATAGCCTGTATTATCAGGTACTGCATGTGTAATGTCACCTCCGGACAATGTAGTTACAGCAATGATGGTTATTGATCCACCATCTGGAAATTGAACCGCTTTTTCATAGATTTTTGCTAAATCTGAATATAAGGAACCCGGCATTGAATCTTTAGAAGGTATCTGATCCATACGATTAGATACAATAGATAACGCATCAGCGTATGAAGTCATATCAGTTAAAAGAACTAAAACTCGCTCTTTCTTCTCTACTGCAAAATATTCAGCACTTGTCAATGCCATATCAGGAACCAATAAACGTTCAACGGGAGGATCTTCTGTTGTATTAACAAAACTGACAATACGATCTAATGCACCAGCATTAGAAAACACGTGTTTAAAGTATAGATAATCATCATTCGTCATACCCATACCTCCTAATATGATTTTATCTGTTTCAGCACGAAGTGCAACTGTAGCCATCACCTCATTAAAAGGTTGGTTAGGGTCTGCAAAAAAAGGTATTTTTTGCCCGGAAACCAAGGTGTTATTTAAGTCAATACCTGCTATTCCCGTTGCAATTAGTTCCGAGGGTTGTGAACGTCGAACCGGGTTTACTGAAGGTCCTCCGATTGCCACTTCAATACCTTCAATCTCAGGACCTCCATCTATAGGGTCTCCAAATGAATTAAAGAATCTACCTGCTAATTGATCACTAACCTTCAAGGTTGGTGACTTTCCCATAAACACAATTTCAGCATTCGTAGGAACACCTTCTGTCCCTTCAAATATCTGAAGTGTTATTTCATCCCCATTAATTTTAACAACTTGTGCTAATCTACCATTTACTGTAGCTAACTCATCATACCCTACATTCTTGGCCTTAACAGAACAGGTTGCTTTTGTTAATTGAGTTATCTTAGTATATATTTTTTGAAATGCTTTTGTTCCCATCTTTATCAATTTTCTACCATTACTTTTCTTTCTTCTATTAACTCTTGTAATCTCTTATAATAGGAGCTATATTGCTCTGATTTAAACTCAGAGTAATTCATTTGGCGACAAATATTAATCATTCGGTTAAAATACTCTATAACTTCATTAAAGTTATCAAATTCAAATTCCGTATGACAAATATCAATAACCAGATTAAGAAGGGCTTCCTGCCTTTCAAGAGGTGTTACAGAATCTACTTTATCAAAAGCATCTTGTTGAAGGATGATAAAGTCTATCAACTCTGATTTCCAAAAAGTAACATGATATTCCGTAGGAACTCCATCGTCTCCTAAAATATTAATCTGCTCTGCAATCTCTTTTCCCCTTTGTAGACGAGTCCGTATTTCATTTACTTTAGGTATCCAATCCTCATTCAATTCTTTCTCAATATATTTCTTAAATTCCGGATACTCAATATATTTAGAATAGGATTCAGTAGGGTTAACCGCCGGATAACGTTTCATGTCTGCACGTCTTTGTTCTAAAGCATAAAAACAACGAGCCACCTTTTTTGTGTTTTCAGTTACCGGTTCTTTTAAGTTACCACCAGCCGGTGATACAGTACCTATAAATGTAATAGAACCTTCTCCTCCATTATTCAATATGACATGTCCTGCACGACCATAAAAATTAGATATAATTGAAGATAAATCCATAGGAAAACCATCAGGTCCCGGTAACTCCTCCATCCGATTAGAAATCTCGCGCAATGCTTGCGCCCATCGTGAAGTTGAGTCCGCCATCAGCAGCACACGTAGGCCCATAGCTCTATAGTATTCAGCCATGGTCATTGCTGTATAAACAGAAGCTTCACGAGCCGCTACCGGCATATTAGAAGTGTTTGCAACGATAATAGTACGTTCAGACAATGTACGTCCGGTATGCGGATCAATTAAATTAGGAAATTCAGCAAATATCTCAACAACTTCATTCGCCCGTTCACCACAAGCTGCAATAATTACAATATCAGCTTCTGCTTGTTTGGATATAGCGTGTTGAAGAACCGTTTTTCCAGTACCAAAAGCTCCTGGAATAAAACCGGTACCACCTTCTACTATGGGGTTTAGCGTATCTATAACGCGAACTCCCGTTTCTAATAGCCTATATGGACGCGGTTTCTCTTTATAATTCAACATAGCCATTTTAACAGGCCAACGTTGAATCATATTTATTTCATGATCATTTCCATTAGCATCTGTTATTATGGCAATAACAGTTTCAATGGTAAATGTTCCTTTATCTACAATTGATTTTATGGTTCCTTTCCCTTCAAAATCAAAAGGAACCATGATTTTTAACTTTTGATGATTCTCCTCTACTTCTCCTAACCATGTTGCAGCTTCTACTTCATCTCCTACTTTTACTAGAGGAGAGAAAGTCCATTCTTTTTCTTTATCCAATGGGTAGGTATATTGTCCTCGTTGCAAAAAGACTCCTTCCATTTTATCTAAGTCATTCTGCAAACCATCGTAATTTTTCGATAGCATACCCGGCCCCAACATTACTTCTAGCATATGTCCTGTAAACTCAGCTGTAGCTCCAACTTTTAATCCACGCGTACTTTCATAAACTTGAACAAAAGCTTGAGATCCTTCTACTTTGATAACCTCTGCCATTAATCGAACGCCATCCAATAAAATATAACATATTTCATTTTGGAATACAGGCCCATCAACAACAATGGTTACTATATTAGCAATAATTCCTCTTACCGTTCCTTTTGTTACCATATACGTTATATGTTTTTTATTTTGTTTATTTTATCTAAACTCCTTTGGTATTTGTGCTTCATTTTTAAGGGAATCAATTATTCCCCGGAATAAGCGATCCCCTTTTTCACTATCTAAAAGATTCCAACGTTCAATCATGCTTATTTGAACTAAGAATACAAAAAGTCTTTCAATTGTAAAATAGTCTGTTAATGTAACATCTTCCATCCATTTCCAACGTAATTCATCAACTCTTTTCTCTCGCTCCATTAGTTGATTAATCTCATCAATTTTCAACAGCTCTTCCATAAAGTCAAATTGCTCTGATAATCCAAAATCTCTAACTGTGGATATTCGTAAAGCTTTTGCTATAGGGTTATCGCCTATAATACTAGAAGAAACATCCATTTTATTCCTTCTTCCTGAAAGAGCAATCAAGATGTTTTTAACATTCAAATTGAACTCAAACCAAGCTGAGACAAATTTATTTTTACACTTTTGAGCATAATCATAATACAAAACTGATAAATAATCTTCCAGATAGACTTCTGTTTTTCTCTCTTCTTTCTCCTCCAAAAAATAGTCTGAAATAAATTGAACAAGATAAGAAGGAAAATCCTTATCTTTTATCTTAATTTCGTCTTCATTTTGTGTAGCTTCTTTAATGACAGCAATGTAATGCAGTATTTTTTCACTCGTAAAGTTCCCTCTTTCATTTAAAGACGCAGTTTCATCCTTTAATAGACTTAATACATTAATATTATCATAACCAAGAAAGAAAAGATCAATTAGTTTCTTATCCTTGGCAGACAAATAGGGATATATTTCCTCTTTAAAGTTTTCTATAGTATAGGCTATTTTAGAATCCTCTAACGCTATATCAGGCAAACCAGCTATTAAGTAAAAATATTTGCTCATACTATTTTCTGTATTTATTGTTCATATAAACTAGGGTATACTAGTAGAACATTAAAAAATCATCTCTATTAACTGGGGACGTAAGAACTCTTTAAAATAGTTAATGAACTCTTCTTCTCCAAAATTTACTTTATACGAGCCATCCATTGGAGAAATTGTAAATAACACATCTATATTATTAACTTTTTCAATCTTCACCCCTTTATCTAATAGCTCTTTTGCATTTTTCTCAAAATATTCCTTCAACGATTCTGCTTCTTTTGTAGATATTACAATAGCCTCATCAACACTCCATTTAGATGCTAACTCAACCATAAACTTATTAAAGAACTCTTTATCTTTAACAAAGCTTTGTATAGGTGCTTTCACTAACTCATCCGTAATAAGGTTTGTGATTTCCGATTTCAGCGCATTTAATGATTGATCTGCATACATCTTAATCTCTGCACGTGTACTTTTATCTAAGTCTTTTGAATCTCTTTGGGCGGTTAACAACAATTCCTCTGCTTGTTTTTTTGCATCACTAATGATTTTCTTTGCCTCAGATTGAGCATCAGTTACTATTTTCTTAGCTTCAATATTAGCTTTCTCAATCCCCTCCTGATAAATTTTATTCGTCAGTTCTTGTATTTTATCTGCCATATTCTAAATTTATTATATTGACATTTTAATATTTCCATATTTGAATCTATCCAAATTTACGAAAATCAATAAGATAAAAAAACAAATGAATTCGTAAAGCTCGATTATTACTAGTAATATGGTGTGTAAATTACACAAAAAAAATGATTTTCAAACTAAAAAAAACATTATTATAAATAAAATAGAAATAATATAAATAACTATAATTCAGATGTCAATTCTCTTCATTGTTTTACAAGAGAAAAGTTTGTCTTTTTACCCCAAAGTTATTATAATGAATCAAAAATGAATGTTATGCAAATCATACAAACAAACAAAATGTGTTTACCTATATATTCTTGGGTTACCGATATTGAAGAAGAGTGTATGCAACAGGCTATTAATTTGTCTAACTTACCTTTTGCGTTCAAGCATATAGCCTTAATGCCTGATGCGCATTCTGGCTTTGGAATGCCTATTGGTGCTGTTCTTGCTACTACAAAAGAAATTATTCCTAATGCTGTTGGTGTTGATATTGGATGTGGCATGATGGCATGTAAAACAAACATTCAAACTTATGATGCATTCAAAATAGAACAAATTATCAAAGACATTAAAAATGCCGTTCCTGTAGGACATCGATGGAGATCTAAGCCTCTAATAAAAGAGCTTCCTTCTTATAACCATTTACCTGTTATAGAAAAACACGCAAAAGATGCTTTATTACAACTAGGGACTTTAGGAGGAGGAAACCATTTCATTGAGTTACAAAAAGACGAAGATAATTATCTATGGGTGATGATTCACTCGGGCTCAAGAAATCTAGGTAAACAAGTAGCTGATCATTACAATAAAGAAGCTATTTTTCATAATAAGAAGATAAACTCTTCGGTACCCAAATCTCATAATTTAGCTCACTTACCCATAGAATCTGCCATAGGAAGTAAATATTTAGAAGAAATGCAATTCTGCCTATTGTTTGCTGAGCTAAATAGAGATTTAATGTTTCAGGAAGTGAAAAAAATATTAGTCAACTATTTTCCCATTATAACATTTGGGGAAATCATTGATATTAAACATAATTACGCAAGGATTGAAAATCATTTTGGTAAAAAAGTCATCGTTCATCGTAAAGGAGCTACTTATGCAGGAAAGAATAAAACAGGTATTATTCCCGGCTCACAAGGAACAAAGTCATTCATTGTAAAAGGCAAAGGCAATGACGATTCTTTTCATTCTTGTTCACATGGAGCTGGCCGTATCATGGGGAGAATGGCCGCAAAAAGAAATCTTGATTTGAACCAAGAAAAAGAAGTTTTAGATAAACTAGGCATCATCCACTCCATTCGCAGTATAAGAGACTTAGATGAAGCCCCATCCGCATATAAAGATATAGAGATGGTGATGGAAAATCAAAAAGATCTTGTTGATATACTTATCGAATTATCTCCTTTAGGTGTTGTAAAGGGTTAAACTCTTTTTGTTTATTTACTAACCAACAAGATTCCTAAAACAACAAATACGATTCCTAGAATATGGATAGCTGTTATTTTTTCTTTTAAAAACAACAAACCTATTAATGTGCCCACAACAATAGCACCTCCAATTATGATAGGAATACCCGTAGAGGCCGGTATACCTTTTCCAAAAACCACAAAAGAAAGTATTTCTGCACCTCCTACAAAAAGTCCGGCTAAAACAGAAAACAGAACCCCCTTTTGTGTAAATACCAGAACTTCATGTCCTTTAAATTTCATATAAAGCAGTACTCCTAAACCGGCAATAGCTGCAACAAACTGTAATATGACTGCTCCAGTTATTTCATGAATATATCCGGAAGCTATTTTCACAAATACATTATAAGCTCCAAAACAAAATGCAGCCAACAAAGCTATTAATAACCAATTCATATTCGTTTTCATTGTTATGATACACCTAAATAACTATGATCTTATTATCATTCGAAGATAGTACATTTCTTTTTAAGAAACGAAATAATTGCAAAAATGCAAGAAAAATATAAAAATACTTTATATTTAGAGTAAACTTAAATAAAAATGAATATGGACAACATTATACATGATAAAGAGAACCAGCGTTTTTATCTGGAAATAGAAGGAATGGAATCTTATGTTAAATATATCAAGTCAGAAGATACTTTTGATATAATCTCTACTTATGTTCCTAAGCCATTAGAAGGAAGGGGTATTGCTTCCATTCTTGTTAAAGAGGCGTATGATTATGCTGAATCTTTGGGACTAATGTTATTGGGGAGTTGCTCATACGCAGAAGTATGGTTGAAACGAAATAGAAGTTAACCTATTTTGCCTTTGGTTTGATGGGCAAGCGCCTCCATAACCAATTTGGTATTAAATTCCAGAAAAAGACAAGTAAAGCAAATTTCCAATCTATCACTGCTATTCTTGTTTTTTTCTCTATGGCCTTTTCTATTTTCCTTGCAGTGAAACCAACCTCCATCATTAAAGGATAGTTGTTTTTTTCAGTGTTCAAAAGTGCTGTTTTAACAAATCCGGGCCTTATATCAGTAAAACATATTTCACTTTTATTCATCCGGCTTAACTGATCTAATGCATCAATATAGGTGTTTTGCATTCGCTTAGTTGCAGAATAAGCCGGAGCAATGCCTAAACCTTTGGTTCCGGCTATGGAACTAATCACAACAATTTGCCCTTTATTCTTTTTTTCAAAATAATGATATGCCGTGAGAACGGATTGGATAAACCCCATACAATTTGTGCT
>CAZFXK010000006.1:15046-48244 GCA_964522975.1 uncultured Bacteroides sp.
TTTATAATACCTGAGTTTTCATTAAATGGTTAAATTTATTTGTTGAACGTACTGTGAACAACTTGTAATACCAGCTCATCTCCTCCTTGTTCGGGATCTCCCCCTTTAAGCTTCACACAACCCGGTCGTAAATCATGTTGCACAGAAATTGTTCCCACTACTTCCCCTTGCTGACTTATTTTATACTTTACAGTTATTGGTATCAATACTACTTTATTCCAGTCGGGATTATCTTCAATCCACTTTTTAGTCCAAGACTCATCACTCAAAGTCGTACCACTTTCTTTTTCAGCTTCCTCCTTTGCTTTATTCTTTTCACTGACAGCTGTTTGAATTAATCGATTCAAATTGTTGAAAGTATACGTATTTGTTATTGAATTATGAGCAACTTCATAAGATGTGATATTATCACCAACTTTATTCTCAATAAAGAACTGTGCCATTTCAGATTTCCTTATTAGTAGAATATTGGGAGGAACGCTCATTTGATACTCATAATCACTTTCTTCAAAATAATTCGGGATTTTTAATTTTGCAATATTTAACGTGTCACCTCTTAGCTTCTCCTCTATTTCATCATAAGGAAATGTAACCTCTGTAAAAAGTCCGGCAGGAGACTTTAAATAAGTATATTCACTTTCCAATACTTTCTCCTCTAGCTTATCAGAATTCCTGAAGTGATTGGCTTGAATAACCTCACGGGTAGCCGGAAACGTTTTTTGAGCATAATAGAGAGAATCCGTTCCATCTTCTTTCTTTAAGTTGTTCTGTAAGGAATCTTTATAATGACATGCATATACAACATTTAATTGTACTTGATCAATATATAATATTGCACCATCCCCTCCTTCCGTATTGATGTAAATGCCTTTTAAAAAGTTATTAATGAAAGCTTCCGAACTATAGAAATATTCCGGATGGTCCCGATTAGCTCTTAATATGTTTTCGCCAAACTCTTTAGGGAGTTGAACCCTTATATGAGGAGTAAAATCATCTAAACCTAAAATAGAATCACTATATGAATAGTCAATAGGAGTAAATGTTTTACTAGCTAAAGGGGCTTTACCGGCATCATAAAATTTCTCAGGATCAATGTCTGTATAATAATAGGGCTCGAGCTTCTTATCTAAAGTATAGATATTCATTCTATTTTGGCTGACAGAATCCCCATAAAACTCATTATAAAAAAGAATCAGTTCAGTTAAATGAGTTGTATCTCCTGCCATAATTCCTTCTTTATTTTCCGCTGAGTAAACTGATGGAAACGTCAAACTGTCAAGACAATTCAATTCAGTTAGAAAGCTTGTTTCATATTCACCAAAATCGGGATCAATAAATCGACCTAAAAAACCAGTACTCGATCTGGCATATACAGGTCCGGATAATATGGATTTTGTTGTGACATCAAATTCTGTAGTTGTTACAGTTGGTTTAGTAGGTAACATTTCAGCTCCCATATTACCAATAGTATCATCACAAGCAACTAATAAAACAAGAAAAATCGGGATAAATAAAACTATCCTAAACAAGAGATTCAAATTCATATTGTTCTATTTCTGTATTATGTTTCTGTTCTTTATTTGAGATCAGATTCCCAAACCTTATCGTAGAATTCTTCAAAAGCATCTACATAATCTTCGGTTTCAGAACCTTTGTAATCTAAAATCGGTATGTTTCTTTCTTTTGCATAGTCCAAAACCGACTGATCGACCTCCTCACTATTTTGTATTATGCCATCACTATATTGTACAGCTAATTTGCAAAGAGAACTATAATCTATTTCATCTCCTAATAATTCGATGTCTTTTTTATCAATTCCCTTCAATATTAAACGTTCTTTAAATTCTTTTGGGAAAGGATTATTAAATTTATCATCATATAGAGAAAAAATAATTTTTGAATCTCTAAAAGAGGGCTCTTCATTATATGCTTTTTTAACATAGAGTGGCGTTAAAGCAGATATCCAACCATGACAGTGAATGATTTCAGGTGTCCAACGTAATTTTTTCACTGTTTCAAGCACACCACGTGCATAAAAAATAGCACGGCTATCATTATCCTTATATTCGTTTCCATCCTCATCAACTGTTTGAAGTTTATTTTGAAAGAAATCTTCACTATCAATAAAATAGACCTGCATACGAGCTGCTTGTATGGATGCTACTTTTATAATTAAAGGATGATCTGTATCATCTATAATTAAATTCATACCGGATAGTCGGATTACCTCGTGTAATTGATTTCTCCTTTCATTAATAGTACCCCACTTTGGCATAAATGTTCTGATTTCTTTTCCTTTTTCTTGTATTGCCTGAGGTAATTCTCTTCCTATTACTGACATAGGTGTCTCATCAACAAAAGGTGCGATGTCCTGTGAAATAAATAATACATTATTTACTTTTGCCATATCAACATATATATTTTATGAAATTCTGTACAAAGATATAAAAAAAAACGGTCATAAATACAAGGCTATATGCTTTATAATTACTTATAAAGTGTTAACTAAAAGGCTCTATGATGTTTTGAATAGCACTTCCCTAAGGTTTATTAAAATGCCATTAAAGTCGTGTTTCTCTTTAATATATGATAAATAATTATTTATTTTGTATTGTTTAAAACCAATAAATCCATGCAAATTTTTGAAACGATAAAAGCTTTACAAAAAGAGTTGTCTCAACTAAAAGGTAAAAGTCTTGGTTTAGTCCCCACAATGGGTGCTTTACATCAAGGTCACTTATCCTTAATAGAACAAAGCTTAAAAGATAATGATCATACAATCATTAGTATTTTTGTAAATCCAACACAGTTTAATGACCCTAAAGATTTAGAGAAATATCCCCGAACACTCGAAAATGATTGTAAATTAATAGAAAAACTAGGAGTAGATTATGTTTTTGCTCCAACCGTAAATGAAATGTATCCGGAACCGGATACCAGAGTATTCAACTACCCACCTCAAGATGAGGTAATGGAGGGGAAATACCGTCCGGGACACTTTAATGGAATGTGTCAGATTGTAAGTAAACTATTTGATATAGCCAATCCAACAAGAGCCTATTTTGGGGAAAAAGATTATCAACAGTTGATCATTGTCAAAAAGATGGTTCTGGATTTAGGATTTGACATAACTGTTGTTGGATGTCCTATAATAAGAGAAAAAGATGGTTTGGCTTTAAGCAGCAGAAACACTTTACTCTCTGCCGATGAACGTCAAAATGCGTTAGAAATCCCTAACACTCTTTTTGATAGTGCAGAATATGCTAAAGAACATTCGTTAAAAGAAACATTAGCATATGTTATCAATCGCATAAATGCAAATAAAAAATTAGAACTGCAATACTTTGAAATAGTCGATGCCAATACACTACTTCCAATTTCTGATTGGAAAGAATCCTCATCAATTATAGGTTGCACTGCTGTTTTTTGTGGTACAGTCCGTCTTATAGATAATATTAAATATAAAAGTTGATACAGTTATGATGATTGAAGTTTTAAAATCAAAGATACACTGCGCCCGTGTTACTGAAGCCAATTTAAATTATGTGGGAAGCATAACCATTGATGAAGATTTGATGGAGGAAGCTAACCTTATTTCCGGCGAAAAAGTACAGGTAGTAAACAATAATAATGGTGAACGATTTGTTACCTATGTAATAAAAGGAGAACGCGGATCCGGAGATGTTTGTTTAAATGGTGCGGCAGCGCGTATGGTGCAAGTAGACGATATTGTTATAATCATGTCTTTTGCAATGATGGACTGGGAAGAGGCTAAATTGTTTCAACCTACCGTTGTATTTCCTGATGCAACAACCAACAAGGTTATAAAATAAAACAGCTTGTTTATCTTAAATCGTAAATTCCGAGCTGAAAAGAATCAAGCTTCTTTTCAGCTCGGAATTTGTTCTATTTATCATATCCTTTATTCTGAACTAAATTGACATTGAGGTCAAGGATACCTTTCGGTATGGGAAACACAGTAGTATATCTACTATCCTCATTCGTCAACTGAGGTCTTTGGTCATATGCCGTATGATATTTATCAAAACGAATTAAATCTTGCCGTCTCCAACCCTCCCAAGCTAACTCCAATAAACGCTCATCAAGAATGTTTTGAAGAGTAGCTTTTCTATGAGCAGCACCTACACGAGCTCTTACTTCATTCAACTCAACATCTCCATTCTCTCCATTACGTACTTTAGCTTCCGCTTTCATCAATAAAACATCTGCATATCGAAAAAGGACAATATCATTATCTATTAACTTTCCATCTTTAATGTTCGTCTTATCAATAGCATATTTTTTCATCCGGGCTCCTGCCATTTTTTGATGAGGAGAATCGGATAAATCCAATCTCACTTCCCACGGCAAATATTCTACCACTTTTCCAAAATCCGTATTAATGACGTTTCCATCAAGATCATACATTACCCCTGCATAATAGTTTTTATTGAAACGAGGATCAACCTCATCGGTGCCATAACCTGAAACTTTTAAGACAGAAAGAGTAGCAGAGGTTCCATTTTCTCCTGCCATACCCAATGCCTGTGCGTGATTATAGTGTAAAGACCGAAACAAATATTGCATTTGGTTGGTATAACTACGTTTATCCATCGGAATAATGAATATGTTTTCAACTGAAGACTCATTGAAAATATCAAAGTTATCTTCATAATTTTCAGACAAACGGTATCCTAACTCACTTATCTTATTACAATAATACAAGGAGGCTTCCCACGCATTATAAGGTTTATCATTAATAATAAACTGCATAGTTCTTCCATTCGGTCTCTTCTCTTCAGACCAATCATCGTGAGTGTAAACTTCCGCATTAAGGAATAATTTGGCTAACACAAAATAGGCAACAGGCTGCGTAACCCTGCCATAATAGGCCCCAAAACGGTTACTAAAACCACGATTTAACAAAGGAACAACAGTAGTAAGTTCTTCAATAACAAAACGAAACACTTCACTGCGTTCTCTTTGTTTTATTTCTTTAATGGGGATGGTAGAGCTTGTAGTTATAGGTACACGTGCAAATAAATCGAGTAAATAATAATAATAGATTGCCCTAAAAGCTCTTACCTCAGCAAGGTATTCTTCTATTTTTTGTTCATCAAATTTTTCTTTGTTCTTTTCTAATACCTCAATGGAATGATTACTGAGAATTACAACTTTAAACAGATATTCCCATACTGCCTTTAACGCTTGGTTATTTACCCCCCAAGCATGAAGATATAGCTCTTGCCAAAAACCACCATCAAACCAGTCTCCACCTCTAATGGGTATTACAGCTTCATCTGTAGTTAGCGTATTGAAATCATATATTCCTCTTGTTGTTCCTTGTAATCCTTCACTGTCTTTATATCCTCCCATATTAGTATATAAAGAGGCTACATAATTCAGGTATAAGCTTTGAAGTGTTTCTTGTGTCTTATCTTCCAATATCTGATCTTTCGGATTTTCATCAAGACAACCGGATAAAACACACAACGCATTGAAAATCAAAAATACAATTATGATTGGTCTACCATTCTTCATAACAATCAAGATTAAAATGTTACATTCAGTCCCAGTGTAAAGGTTCTCGTTATAGGATAGGTACGTTTATCGTCTACACCCAAAGTTTTATCTAGCACCAAGTTGTTTATCATTGGAGTTAATCCTGAATAGCCTGTAATTGTAGCTAAATTATCGACAGAGAGAGTTAAACGAAAGTTATTCTCACCTTTCGAAGGAATATTCCATCCCAAGGTTAAATAGTCTATATTCACATAATTCCCATTCTCCAACCAATAATCTGTTGCTGTAACATCATATATGTTTTTTTCCGGAGCTTGTCTCATGACATTATAATCCGGAAATGAGTTCATATTCATATAAGTTAATGATGTTCCATTATAAATTTTATGGCCAAAAGCACCATTAATTTGCAAAGAGAGATCAAAATTCTTATATCGGAACCCAATATTAGTACCCAGTAAAACTTTGGGAGTAACCTGTCCTGCAATATATCGATCTTCTCCATCATTTAGATTTACACCTCCTCCGTTAAGGTCAGCGATATCATATTTATTCTTCCCTCCTTCACCTTCAATTAATCCTAAACTTTTAGGTAAATAAAACACACCTAAAGGTTGTCCCACAATATGATATACAATCTGATTATGTCCTCCATGCATCCCTGCCCCATTTAATTCGGCCACACTGATGTATTTTGGAGCATTCATTTGTTCTCCATTATAAACTCCATCTAACGAAAGTAATTTATTACTTTGAATGGTGATATTTGCATTTATATCAAGCTCCATGTCTTTATTCTTGATTGCAGAAACACCCAAAGATAATTCCAGTCCACTATTACGCATAGACCCCAGATTGGCTAAAAGACTGTTATAGGCAAAAGGCGGAACACTAACGGCATACGTATAAAGCATATCTTTTGTTTTAGTATAGTAATAATCAGCTTTAAAAAAGAATCGATTATTCAGAAATGCCATATCTAAACCTGCATTAAATGTATGCTTTACTTCCCACTTTAAATCCGGGTTTGCATTACGGATGGTGCTTAATGTAACCGTTGGAGAACCATCTACCGGAACCAGCCCATTGGGTTTAACCAATTGTAAGGAGGTATAAGAATCTATGGCATCTTGATTTCCGGATAATCCATAACTAATTCTCACCTTCAGCTCATTAAAAAAAGAATTGGTTTGCATGAACTTCTCTTCATTGATGGCCCATGCAACCGAAACCGAGGGGAAAAATCCCCACTTGTTATTCTTACCCACCTTAGACGAACCATCTGTACGCATATTAAGTGTAGCTATATATCGTTTATCGTAAACATAATTTGCCCGCCCCATAAAAGACAGAAGTTTAGGTTTCTCATAATAGGAATTGGTACCTTCCCATAACCTAAGAGCACCAGCCTGCAAATTATTGTAACCAAATTCATCAGAAGTAAAATTGGTTACCGTAGTGTAAAAACCCGTAATCTTTTCTTGCTGAAATTCAGCCAACCCAATGAGATCCAAAAAATGTTTCTGAATATGCTTTTTATAATTTAACACGATGTTACCCATCAATTGTTCCGACTTTTTTAATCCTTTATAAGCCTGTCCATGTCCCCAAACTGAGGTTGGAAGATACTGGGAATTCTCTATTGAATTATAGGTGTACGATCCAAAAGCCGTTAACTTCAAATCATTGGTTAAAAATAGCTTTAAGTTTGCGTGTGCATTGATTAATGAGTTGTCTTCATCATCATCCACTTCAAGCCAAGCTAAAGGATTGGTTATTTGACTGGCATAAGCCAGTTGATCCCATTTGCCCGTTTTTTCATTTTTATGATTTGGAAATGTCGGGTTAAAGGCAGCAGCTGAATAGAATGTTTTTTGGAAATCAAATAAGTAGTTATTTTTTAATATAGAACCAAAAGCACCAATATCCACAGTTAATCTATTGTTCCAAGCCATCTGCCGAAGATCAATCTTTGCTGTATAGTTTTTCGATTGATTATTTTTAATCACACCCTCTTTATCTATAAATCCGGCAGATACCCTATAATTAGATGTTTTTGTTCCACTGCCAAAGGCTAGATGATGATTATGTATAAGTCCGGTATGAGTCATTTCTTTTGCAAAATCTGTATTATAGCCTAAATCTACAATTTCAAGATTTCTATCTGTAGCCAATTGCCTATATTGATTGGCAGAAAGCATTTTTAAGTTTTTCACCGATCGGTCTATGCTTATATTTCCATAATAACTAATATGGAAAGGTCTGTCACTTCCTTTTTTAGTTATGATTTCTATGACACCCGACGCACCTCTTGATCCATATTGCGCCGTTTCTGAAGCATCTTTAAGAATGGTAAAACTCTCAATATCTGCAGGATAAATACTATTTAAGGTACTCATGTTTCCAAATACACCATCCACAATAATCAAAGGATCGTTGCCACCGGTTAAAGAAGTAGTTCCACGTATACGAACAGAGGAAAGCACAGCAGGCCCGTTATTGGCAGGAGTAATAGTTACACCTGCAATTTTACCTCTTATGGCATCTAAAGGAGAAAGAATCAACCCTTTGTTTATCTTATCTTCTTTTATTTTATCTACCACTCCGGACAGGGTAGATTGACTACCCGTGGCATATCCAATAATCATGATTTCTTCTAAATCGATGATGGAATCTTGTAGAAACACTTGAGACTGTAGATGGGAAAATTTAGTCATGAAAAGTAAAACAAAAACAATTATTATTGTCTTACGGCACATCAGGAGTTTGTGTTTTTTCATATCACTTATATAAATTAAACCGCATTGATATAGTCACATTAAATATAATGTATTTAACTTAAATAGAACATAAATAACAACTTTTTTATAAAGACTAATATTATGTACAAGAAAGATACAGGAGATAAGTGTTTTGGTATGAGATTAGGAGCAAAGACACATTTACACAACTAAACCTCTCTTTTTCAAGTCAACTATAACAAATAAACACAATATTCTATGTTTCATATAGTGTAATTAGGGCTCATTGTTTTTAAAGTGTAGGATTAAAATCAAATAGTGAATATTCTTTTGTATTTTTGCACTCGGAAGAAGAAGATATAAACGAATTTAACTTAATATTTTAGCATAAAAACAGTGTTTTATCCTTGTTTTATATTAAGTTTAAAGTATATCAGAAAAAGGAAAGAAACCAAACTTTGGTAAATAACATAACAGTTGAGCGGTCTGTCGCTGGTAGTTTTACTACGAGAGGAAAGTCCGGGCAACATAGAGCATCCTACTTTTTAACAGAAAGTAATTCGTGAGAATTAAGTAGTGTAGAAGAAAAGAACCACCTACTTTTGTAGGTAAGGGTGAGAAGGTGAGGTAAGAGCTCACCAGTAGTGTGGTAACATACTAGCTGTACACCTTAGGAGTTGTAAGATCATGTAAACCGACGCTAAGGAGAGCTGCTCGTTCCATGTCGGAGGGTAGATCGCTAGAATAAAATGGTGACATTTTATGTAGATAAATGACAGACATTCTACTTCGGTAGATTACAGAACCCGGCTTATAGCTCAACTGTTTTTATTTTATGAATACCTATGATAGAGAAAATAAAGAAGCTGTGGAAATTCATTTCTTATGATATATGGAGAGTAACCGAAAGTGAGGTTAGCAAAAGGACTTTCTCCTTGTATAATATCATTAAAACAACTTATATTACCATTGAAAAATTTAACGGCCAGCGTATTAATTCCAAAGCTGCGGCATTAACCTATAACACTCTTCTTGCCCTTATTCCCATTTTAGCTCTCCTTTTTGCCATAGCACGTGGTTTTGGTTTTGTAAATATCATACAAAGTCAACTTTTTGAGAATTTAGGTATAGATAATCAATCGCTTGAAACCCTATTTAAATTAGCTGATGACTATATATCGAATGCCAAAGGGGGTGTTTTTGTGGGAATTGGTATTGTTATGTTACTATGGACCATTATTAAACTGCTTAATAATATTGAGATTACTTTTAACC
Source organism: uncultured Bacteroides sp. (assembly GCA_964522975.1). GTDB lineage: Bacteria > Bacteroidota > Bacteroidia > Bacteroidales > Bacteroidaceae > Bacteroides_E. Next base: position 24,586 of record CAZFXK010000006.1, read on the forward strand.
AGATTTGGCAGATAAAAAAAGGACGTTCAATGTATAGAAAGATAACCGACTATTTTTCCATGCTTTTATTAACTCCCATATTTTTAATCTTATCGAGTGGAACCTCCATCTTCATAACTTCCATTGCCGAACAGATAGAAAACTTTACTTTATTAGCCCCCTTCTCCAAGTTTATCATACGTATGGTTCCTTTTTTCATTACATGGCTAATGTTTACAGGTTTATATTTATATATGCCTAATACTAAAGTGAAATTCAAACCAGCTTTGGTGGCCGGCATATTATCCGGTACCATTTTCCAGTTCTTCCAATTCTTATATATCAGTGGACAGATTTGGGTTACTAAATATAATGCAATCTATGGAGGTTTTGCCGCAATACCTTTATTATTACTTTGGCTACAAATGTCATGGACGATTTGCTTATTTGGAGCTCAACTTTCATATACTTCTCAGAATATTGCACATTTTGATTTTGACAAGGATACAAAAAATGTAAGTAGACGATATAAAGATTTCATAGCCATTTTAATTATGTCTCTCATCTCTAAACGATTTGAAAAAAACGAAACTCCTTACACAGATAAAGAGTTGTCTTTAGAATATAAAATACCTTTGCGATTGACGAATCAAACCCTATATCATTTGCAAGAAATTGGAATGATTCATGAAGTCCTGACAGACCAAAAAAGTGAAGAAGTCAGATATCTTCCTTCTATTGATATTAATAAGCTAACTATTGGTTTTCTCTTAAATAGGATAGAATCGTATGGTTCGGAGGATTTCAAGATCGATTCAACAAAAGAATTTAGCAATGAGTGGAAAGCTCTTATTCAAGTGAAAAATTATAGGGACTCTAAAGCCGGAGAGATTCTGATTAAAGACTTGTAATTGTTTTAAAAAAATGTATAGCAGCCTACTATTCACATTCAAGAGATATGTTTAATAGAAATCCAAATCAAATTCATCTCGAAGTTTCAATAATGCATTGTTTTTTTCTGCCATCATTTGAAACTTTTCCATTCTACTAAAAGGGCGTTTGTTTTCCTCCGGTTCAATAACACGTACTTTCATAGTTATTCCCCCATTATCTAATTGCTTACGTATAAATCGTTCAATAGATGGCTTTAAGGACTCAAAATCGTGCTCAATGATCTTATTATCTACAACCATTTCAAAAGTAACGTCATCTAATCGATTTATGGTTGCACTTTCCATACGCATGGCAAAAGCTTTTTGCTCAATGGGTAGTTTTCTGGTATATTCTTTCCAACTATCAAGCAAATCTTCATCTGTAAATTCTGAATCACCTAATACTATCTCTTCAGTAGGATTAGTAGTTTTTAATGGCGTTTGGGTGTTGGTTCTTCCATGCTTTCGAATAGAGATGGAAAGAGGCAGCTCATCAATTAAAGGAGCTTCTTTCTTTCCTCCTTCAACTTCCTTCTTTTTAATGGAAAAATTAGGTTCTTCCCGTTGTGAAAACGATTTACTGTCTTGAGTATCTGATGCGTTAGAAGAGCGTACAGATTGAGCAGAAGGTTGTTTTTTATTTTCGTTTTTCTCTTGTCTAACGTTTTCTTTTGATAAGGGTTTTAGTTTCTGCTCAGATTTTTTTTTTCTCTCGGAGGTTGAACCATCCATGGTAATTTGAGCCAATTGAATCAAAGTCAATTCAACTAACAAACGTTTATTTTTACTTTCTCTATATTTAAGATCACAATTATTACATAGATTCAGTGCTTCATATAAAAAAGAAGTCAGGCAGGTTTTTGCTTGTTCTTTATATCTGTTTCTAATGGTTGCTCCCACCTCTAATAAAGGTAAAGTAACGTCATCTTTACTCACTAATAAATCTCTAAAATGAGAAGCTAACCCCGATATAAAATGACTTCCCTCAAAGCCTTTATTTAAAATGTCATTGAACAGCAATAGTGCATCAGAGACTTGATTGTTTATTAAAGATTCCGTTAACCTAAAATAGTATTCATAGTCTAATACATTGAGATTGCGAATCACTTGATCGTAGGTAATATTACCCTGTGTAAAGCTTACCACTTGATCAAAGATAGACAAGGCATCACGCATACCTCCATCTGCTTTTAATGCGATGATATTTAACGCCTCCGGTTCAGCAGTGTAGCCCTCTACTTCAGCCACTTTTTGCAAATGATTCACAATATCATTTACACGAATGCGGTGAAAATCATAAATCTGACAACGAGACAAGATGGTAGGTAAAATTTTATGCTTCTCTGTTGTAGCCAAAATAAAAACGGCATGATGGGGAGGTTCTTCCAGTGTCTTTAAGAAGGCATTAAATGCTTGAGCAGATAGCATATGGACCTCATCAATAATATACACTTTATACTTCCCTATTTGAGGAGGAATACGCACTTGCTCCACTAGTTGACGAATATCATCAACTGAATTATTAGAAGCAGCATCTAATTCATATATATTATAAGAACGATGTTCATTAAAAGCAACACACGATTCACATTCATTGCATGCTTCACCATCGGGTGTTACATTCAAACAATTTATGGTTTTGGCAAAGATACGTGCACAAGTAGTTTTCCCTACTCCTCTTGGACCACAGAAAAGATAGGCATGAGCCAGTTTATCAACAGATATTGCATTTTTCAGTGTTGTAGTCAGAGCCTCTTGCCCCACCACTGAAGCAAAAGTAGATGGACGATATTTACGAGCGGAAACTATATACTGAGTCATATTAAATCCATTTTCATTATCCCAAATTGTATCATACAAATATACACTAATTCTATCAAAAAAAAGCACTTTAATAAGGTGCAATTGTAAAAATGAACTTTTGCTAAAAGCTTTCCATAAAGCATCATCTCATTTATGAAATATTCAAGTTAAACATGATATGGAATAGCGAAATATGCTTTATCTTTGTCATTATAACATAGACTCATAAAAAAGAATTCAGATGAAAGAAAAAATTCTCTTTTTTGTGCAAGCACTTAAAAATCACAAACAATTAAAGTATATAATTGCTGTCGTAATCTTTCTGTTGATTATTGGAGTGCTTGATGAAAATAGTCTTATTCAACGGGCAAAATACGACAAGGAAATATATTCCTTGAAAAGTGAAATAAAGAAATATCAAAAAGAATATGATGAAAGTACTCAAAAACTAAAAGAACTTTCTGATAATCCTGAGAACCTTGAGAGAATAGCCCGAGAAAATTACTTAATGAAAAAACCGGACGAAGACATTTTTGTTTTCAAATAAATGGTATGAATAAAATTCAATCTTCTCTTTTTAGTGTGGGTGCAATCGGCGTACTTCTTGGAATCCTACTTTACTTTAATCAATATGAGAACGCCCCCTATCTGCTGATTTGTTGTGCCATCATCATGGCATTATCTCAGTTAATCTCGTTTAAGAAAACTGAAAACAAAACGCTTAACCGACTTTATGCACAACAAATGATAGCCTCCATTATTTTAATTTTCTCCGGAGGATCAATGTTTATGCTTTCCGGAAATGAATGGATGGTAGGAATTGCTATTGCTGCATTTATATATCTTTATACTTCACTCCGAATTTCAAAAGAAGAAGAAAGGGACTAAAGAAGCCGATTAATAAAAAAAGCGTTGAAAACATTTTCAACGCTTTTTTTATTATATATCTTTTTTTAGTTTTTCAATGAAGGTGTGTATCGCTTATTAAGACCTTCCACTACTTCTTTTGTAATATTAAAGGACTCTTCACCATATAATAAATTATCAAAACCTGTTTTACTAAAAATCATGCTATAACCTCTTGTTTTATTAAAATCGGTCATAAAGGCATTAATGGAATCTCGAATTTGAAGATTGTTTTTTTGATTCTCCATCATCAACTCCTCTGTTAGTTTTTGTTGAAGCTCTTGTAGTTCTTGTTGTTTTTTCAATAACCGTTGATGCTCTTGTTCGGCACGCTCACGTGTTGCAAATGCATTATTTTCAAGTTTACGTTGAAAATCCTGAGCTTCTTTTTCTAGAGCTGTACCTTTCTGATTTAATGTAACCCGAATATCCTCTTCACGCTTAATCATCGCTTCATTTAAATCATTCCAAAAATTATATTGAGTTAAAAGCGTATCTATTTCTACGAATGCGAATTTTAAAGTTGTCATTGATTCTGTAGAATCGGCTCCAGATGGAACAGAAGCTCCTTGACCGGTTGAATTACCTGAGCAATTAACAAAAAACAAACTAACAGCCAGAGCTGCCATCCCACTACATATTTTCTTCATAATTACTATAATGTTTTTTAATTATCAGTTTTATATCTTCAATTAATAATTAATTTGAGGTTTATTCTGTGCTTGTCTATCTTGAGATTGAGCGCATGTAATTCCCCGTTTACGTAAAGCCTTATTCCCACTAACGTGTGTATTGGGGAATTTTTTCCCTCTAATAATATTGAATGCCAATAATGCAATGGCTAAACCAACTATTAGTATAGTAATAAGGATAGTCTCAAACATTTCTATTATTTTTGTGAATACAAAGATAGACTTTTGTATGAACTAACTCTACTTTTCGCCTCAAAATAAATAAATAGCAGACATAAAAACACTATCTTTTAACTACAATTAGTATTTAAGAATTAATAATACATACTTTAACAATATAAAAACAAACAAAAAATGGAAATAACAAGCTTAAAACCTGAGGGTATCTTTCATTATTTTAATGAGATATGTAAAGTACCGAGACCTTCGAAAAAGGAAGAGAAAATTTTAGCTTATTTAAAAGATTTCGCAGAAAGTCACCAATTGGAATATCTACAAGATAAAATAGGCAACTTACTAATTAAGAAAAAAGCCACTCCCGGTAAAGAAAACCTTAAAACCGTAATATTACAATCGCATATAGATATGGTTTGCGAAAAAAACAGAGACGTTCAACATGATTTTGAAAAAGATCCAATTATTCCTATTGTTGATGGCGACTGGTTAAAAGCTAAAGGAACTACACTTGGAGCAGATAATGGCATTGGTGTAGCTACACAATTAGCCCTATTGGCTTCTAACGAAATTGAACACGGCCCCATAGAATGTTTGTTTACCGTAGATGAGGAGACTGCTTTAACCGGAGCTTTCCATATAGAAAAAAACTTTTTAAGTGGTGATATTCTTTTAAATCTGGATTCAGAAGATGAGGGTGAACTATTTATAGGTTGTGCGGGAGGAATTGATTCAATTGCTACTTACAACTATGAGGAAATAGAGATTCCAAAAAATTATTTTTTCTTCAAAGTTGAAGTAAAAGGATTAAAAGGAGGACATTCCGGTGCTGATATTCACTTAGGTAGAGGAAATGCAAATAAAATTCTGAATCGCTTTTTAAGTCAATCTTTAGAGAAACACGATCTTTATATCTGTGAAATTGAGGGGGGAAATTTAAGAAATGCTATTCCTCGCGAAGCTCATGCTATCTGTGCCATTCCGAATGATGAAAATAAACATAATATACGGGCTGAACTCAACATTTTCATCTCTGAAATTGAAGATGAGCTAGGTGTCATCGAGCCTGATTTCACTATGACGTTGGAATCGGTTTCCGAACAAGAAAAAGCAATAGATAGAACAACGGTTTCTAATTTGGTGAAATCTCTTTATGCTGTTCATCACGGAGTTTATAGTATGAGTCAGGATATTGAGGGTTTAGTGGAGACATCTACTAATTTAGCTTCCATAAAAATGATAGACGGTTATAAAATTAAAGTTGAAACCAGCCAAAGAAGTTCCATTACCTCATCTAGAGATGATATGGCTAAAACTGTTCGCTCTACTTTTGAGTTGGGTGGAGCAGAAGTTACACACCGTTCTGCTTATCCGGGCTGGAAACCCAATCCCCACTCTCCCATTTTAGAGATTGCAAAAGAATCTTACCTCAGACTTTTTGGAAAAGAAGCTGAAGTAAAAGCAATTCACGCAGGTTTAGAATGTGGACTCTTTTTGGATAAATATCCCCAACTTGATATGATTTCTTTTGGCCCTACTATGAGGGGTGTTCACTCTCCGGATGAACGCTTACATATTCCTTCTGTCGATCTTTTCTGGAAACATTTGTTGGATATATTAGTTCATATCTCGGAAAAAAACTAATTTTTAATATAAACGGAAGGAGGCATCAATGTCTCCTTCTTTTCTATCCATTAAAAAGAAGATAACTCTAAAATTTGAAGGTCCCAGACCAAAGGGGCAAAGGTCTGGGTTAAAAGAGGAGTCAGTCCCAGACCGAGGAGTGTTATAACCCAGACCCACTGATTTCTCTTTTTCATTGAATAACCCCACATTTATTTATACCTAAACTGCCATTAAAAATCATTTAAGTCGAACTTGTTTTTATCCATTAAATAAAAACTCACGAATATGTCTGTCTTAAAGAAAAAAATCCATCCCTTATTTTTTCTCCTGTTCTTTTCCCTCTTAACTTCTTCTATGAAAGGGCAACATAAATCACCCTTTCAAGTAATCTGGTGGAACGTAGAAAACTTATTTGACTGCAAACACGATTCTCTTAAAAACGATTATGATTTTCTTCCAGAATCAACGAGACACTGGACAAACTATCGGCTAACAAAGAAAGTTCACCAAATGGCCCAAACTTTTGTTGCCATAGGACAATGGAATACTCCTGCTTTAATAGGGTTATGCGAAGTGGAAAACGACTGGGTATTAAATTATTTAACCCGGAAGTCTACCTTAAGAGCATTGCATTACAACTATATAATGACACACTCCCAAGATTTACGAGGGATTAATATTGCTTTACTCTATCAAAGAGATCAATTTAAGTTATTGAATTATGAATTCATCCATCCTCCACAAACCGGAGATAAACCAACAAGAGACATTTTGTACGCTTCAGGATTAATTCTATCATTCGATACACTCGATCTGTTTTTATGCCATCTTCCTTCTCGCATTGGAGGAAAAGCCTCTCTCATTCAAAGAAACCGCATAGCTAATCTGCTGAAACAAAAAGTGGATAGCATCATCCAAAAAAGAGAACATCCCAATTTAATTGTAATGGGTGATTTTAATGATCATATTACCGGTGAAACACTAACCCAAGTAATGCAAATCAAAGATCCACTTACCCTTCATCCTTTCAAGGATGAACTCTATCATCTATTTTTTCATAAAGTCAAACAATATGGCTATGGTTCGTATAAATATAAGGGAGTATGGCAAATGTTAGATCACATCCTTGTCTCCGGTTTGCTCATTACTCCACAAAATGCTTTACACACTCAAGCTGACGAAGCGAATATAGTTCATTCACCTTCTCTACTGGAGGATGATACTAAATTTGGCGGAAATAAACCCTTTAGGACCTACAATGGGATGCGATATCAAGGAGGAATTAGTGATCACCTACCTCTTTATGTGAATTTTGAGCTTAACTGGTAGGTGTTTAAATGATTAAGAGGATGGAAGATGTTTATAAGACAACCTCCTATCCTCTTTTCTCTTTTTTTTTAATCAAAAAGTTATAAATAATGTTTTAACCGATTTTTTTATAATCTTCCAAGAATTTTTCTAACCCACTAACTGTTAAAGGGTGGTTTAGTAAACCTTTGATGGCATTCAACGGACAAGTAGCTACATCTGCACCTATTTCTAAACATTGCAGTATATGACTAACATTACGTATGGAAGCTGCTAATACTTGTGTTTCGTAGCCATAATATTGATAGGTAGCTACTATATTTGCCACTAAATCAACTCCATCATCACCTATATCATCAAGACGACCAATGAATGGAGAAACATAAGTAGCACCTGCTTTTGCGGCTAATAGAGCTTGACCTAAGGAAAAGACTAAAGTACAATTGGTTTTTATTCCTTTTTCTGAAAAATAGTTGATTGCTTTTATGCCATCAGCAATACAAGGCACCTTTACGACTATATGAGGATTTAGAGCAGCTAACTCTTCCCCTTCTTTTATGATTCCCTCATAATCTGTAGCAATTACTTCTGCACTTACATCTCCTTGTACTAAATTGCAGATTTTTACATAATGTTCATACTGTTTTTCCTTACCTTTAATACCTTCTTTGGCCATTAAAGAGGGGTTTGTAGTTACTCCATCGAGGACGCCCAAATCATGAGCTTCTTTGATTTGATCTAAATTGGCTGTGTCAATAAAAAATTTCATAGTTATTTTTTTCTATAAGATTACTATTCCATTAAATTAAACATAAATTAGAATAACTTGTTCATTAAGAGCATTTATTTACATTAAAACTTTATTACCTGCATTTGTAATATCTATTCAAAGTCTATGAATAGCATTTCACGGCATGAATCACCCAACAGAAAAAGGAAAAGAGCTGACAGCTTAACAAGAGATAAAACAGAAAGAAATATACTTCTTTCTGTTTATACTTTTTGATTAAAAAATGAAGAGTTGAATCGAAAACAATCAAAAAAAAGCGGATAAACCGAGAATAAACAGCTACAAAACAGTTTTCTTTTTTACTTAAAAGACTTTTAACAACATATTGTCTTTTGTCCGGATATGCCCTTATTTCATTAACTCATAAATAGTGTGAGTTTCTTTAGCACTCAATGCGATATAATTACCAATTATAGCTCCTTTATTTTGATGTAAACGTTTTACCATTGCATCAATATCCGGATTTTTAATTCCAAGTTCTGCAAAGGTTGTAGGCATTCCAATGGTTTTTAAGAAAGATCTTAAGGCCTCTATGCCTTGAAGAGCTATTTCCTTTTCATTCCCTTTTTCAGGAACATTCCATACTTTAATGGCATATTGGACCAGTTTACCCAGATTATGCTCAACGGCATAAGTCATCCATGCAGGAAAAACAACGGCTAATCCGGCACCATGAGCCACACCATATAAAGCACTAATTTCATGTTCCATAAAATGTGAAGCCCAATCTTCTTCACGCCCAACCCCTAGCAACCCATTATGAGCTAAAGTTCCTGCCCACATAATATTTGCACGTGCTCCATAATGTTCAGGATTCTCTTTGACACGAAGTGCCTCATTTATAATTGTCCTTAAAGTTGCCTCACATAAACTATCGGTTAATTCCACGTCTTCTGTATTCGAGAAGTAACGTTCCATGATGTGAGCCATCATATCTACTACCCCGGCAGCTGTTTGATATGCAGGAAGAGTATAAGTTAACTCAGGATTCATAATGGAGAAAACGGGACGCAACAATTCAGGGGCACGCAAACTTAATTTTTGCAAAGTACTGACCTTCGTAATGACACTATTACCCGATCCTTCACTACCTGCAGCAGGTATCGTTAAAATTACACCGACTTTTAATGCACTTTGAGGAATAGCTTTACCTTCAAAGAAATCCCAAAAATCTCCTTGGTAAGGAACTCCTGCTGCTATTGCTTTTGCCGTATCAATTACCGAACCGCCGCCGATGGCTAGAATCAGGTCTATTTTTTCTTTTCTACATAATTCTATTCCTTGATAAACTTTTTCATCAATGGGATTAGGTTGAATTCCTCCTAATCTAGAGAAAGAAATAGTTGCAGATTCTAATATATCTTCAATTCGGTCTAACAAGCCACTTCTAAATATAGAACCTCCACCAAAAACCAATAGCACGTTTGTCCCTCCTTGTTTTTTAATCAATTCAGCAATCTGTAACTCCACATTTTTGCCAAAAAGAAATTCTGTGGGACTATAAAAGGTAAAATTATTCATCTCTTATTTTTATATTTGTTATCTAAAAATACAAAAAAAAAGGAGTTTTTAATGAGGATAAGTAGAAAAAGTGAGAATTATATTTTAGAGTATCTCTATCAGTTGTTTTAAATTGGTTACTTCTAATACACCTTCTGTATTTTCTGTTTGAAGGTGTTCCACTCCATGAATAACAGGACAACCAATATGCAAAGCAGGCAAGATGTCATTTTTAAGAGAGTCACCCACTACTAAAACATTTTCCGGCAATAATTCTTCTTTATTAATGGCTATCTGCCATAACTCCGGATCCGGTTTACGTACTCCTTCAACAGTGGAATCTGTTACTGAAGAAAAATAAGATCTTAATGAAAGATCTTCTAAAACGGTATTAAGATTTCCGTAATAATTTGATACTACAAAAAGCTTATATTTATCATATAAATAGTCTAAAACTTGTTTCGAGTTATTTGTCCATTTTGTAGCATATCGAGTTACACATTTAGCAACCTCTTCTGCACTTTCTTGTGGAGAGATAATTGGCAAAACCTCTTCTTCAACTAAAAACTCTACCTGTAAGTTTGTTTTTGTAAGTTGTGTTTGATATAAATCAAAATTAGAAGCTATTAAACCATCCGACTCTAAGGTTTGCTCCGTTTTTATATAAGCAGTTAATAACTGATCCTTTTCTACTTGAGTTTTTAATACACGACTATAAGCCTCTAAATAGATGGAAAACCAATGCCTAAAGGGGGAATCCAACGTCCCTCCAAAATCAAATGCAATTGCCTTAATCTTCTTTTTGTCAATCATCGATAACCTTATTTTTATTTCCTATTTTCATTAATAGTAACCCAATTATAATCCATATTAATTCTCTAACCCGGGTTATTAAAGCTGTATAAACTCCATAGGCACCCGAAAGTGATAATCCGTGTACTGCAAGAGCAAAACCTCCTTCTCTTCCCCCAATTTGCATCGGTAAAAAAAATAAAAGATTTGCAATAAAAGAAGAGAAAGCGACAATTAATATGCAATCCATGAAATTTACCTGTTGGGTTAATATACTCAAAACCAACCAGACCTCAATACAACCAGCTATTCGGGCCGTATATTCCAAAAACAATGATCCATAAAAAGAACGCTTTTCTTGTCGATGTAATAAGGCTATCTGGGAATCTATTCGTTTTAGGTTTTCATCGTATTTTTTTGAGAAATGAACTACATATTTCTTCAAATAAGGAATTTTGTTCCCCAAACGCGTTAATGATACAATAAATCCATTTTTATATCCTTTCCAAAAGACAATAACAAATAAAAGACAGAAACAAAACATTACGGCTAATATTATTCCTACAACTTTTGAAACAGGATAACAAACTATAAAAATAAAAACAGAACTTATCCAAAAAAGGAAATGAGAGAAAATATGCATCATCACAAATAGTATAACCGATGAAGAAGCTTTTTCCACTCCAACATAGGGAGTTATTTCCATTATTCTATAAGGTTCACCTCCCATTAGCCCCCCGGGAGTTACATAATTCAAGGCAAACCCGGTAATCGAGAATTTATAAAGTTTACAAAACGGAATGGGTGATTTTTTATCACTAGACAAAATAACATGCCAGGAACAAGTGTTCAAAAAATAGACAAAAAACCAAAGGAGAATAATCAGAGGGAAATAATACCCGGCTCTTTTTAAATCATTTGCTACTTGTTGTGGCGATACATCAAAAGTAAAAATCATAATGATTACCGCTATTACACCAAAAGCAAAAAAAATGTTTCTTAATTTATTTCTCATAATTCATCTTGGTCCACTAATTTTTCATAAAATTGCTGACTAAATTTCTCATGTCGATAAACCATATAAACTAAAAGAACATTAAGTAGGGTTAGTTCAAAGACAAAATAAATCCAAGGCATATTGATGAATAGTGACACAAACAACACAAAGACACGAGTATTAAAGGAAAGAATATTGGTATATTTCATTAGTGGTAAACTAGCATTCCTGAAGTCATTTTTTAAAGACTGTGGAATTTCATCTAACCCTTTTTTTCGCAAAGAAGAAAAAAAACGTTGAAATGCAGGAGTTGCTTCTTCTTGTGATATAGTATAACGAACATAAAACCATAAAAAGAGTTTTTTGAAAAAATCATCGCTCCAATTCATCCGATCATAGGATTCTTTTTCTTTTTTTGAATTAGCTAATTCACTCCCATCGCGCCCTTTTATGAAAAAAAGATGGATATTACGATAATAATCGGCTAAAGAAGCTTGTTTTGTATGAGAAAAACCAGCAATGGCGGCTAACAGCCATATCCACCAGCTCCAATCAGGAGTTAGACGTAAACAAATAGAAACATAAATAGATATAAACCATAAATCACCGGATGCTCCATCTAAGATACGCCCTAGATTCGACTTCTGCTGAGTCATTCTTGCTAATTGTCCGTCTGCACTATCATACATATTAGCCCAAATCAACAACAACATTCCGATGACATTAATTACTAAGTTTTGAGGATAAAATAAAATCCCCGCACCAATCCCCAAGAATATTGAAAGAATGGTTATAGTATTAGGAGTTACACCTAATTTGTGGAAAAATAAAGCCCATTGGTAACCAATAGGTCTATAAAAGATTAAATCAATCCACTCTTCTGTATCATTGGATTTTAATGTAGATTCTAACGTTGGAATTGTCTCTTTTTTATCCATTGGTTGGCACATGCTCAGTTATTGTTTTTAAAATAATTTGCGTAATCGCTTCCGAAGCTTCTTCTCTACATGGTGCAAAACTAGGCCAATCATTAAAGTCTATTATGGTTATTTTTCCACTGGGCGACACAATGCAATCCCCTCCATAAACTTGTACATTTAATACTTTCGAAGCTTCATTGCATAAGGTTTGTAATTCATTTTGATTGAAGAAAAGACCTTTAGGCCTACCATTTATTTCTTCAAGTCCAAACTTGCTGTGTTGATTATGATATGGATAGAACCAATAAAAGAAAGGGGTTCCATATACACCATAAAATTTAATTAAATCTCCCTCTAAGTGTTCATTGACAACAACTCTTTCGATTCCTCGTAAAGCATATTCAGCCAAAACATTCTTTAAGTTAGATTCTGAGCGAACAAAAGTAACATCTTCTCTATGAATTGCATGAAAGTCTGCACGTTTTATCCATAAAGGATAGAATTCTTTATTATTGCCTATTTTTTCAAAGCCCTCACTTATGTTAAAAATCCAACTTTTGGGATGTGGTATTCCTGTATCCAAAAGTAATCTAGTCATTTGTTCCCGATTACAATTCTCAATGCCAAACGCCGAGTTAATAGAAATAACTCCCTTTTCTTTTTGCAACTGCTGTAACCGTTTTATTGCAGCCTTATTACGTAGCATAGTAAAGATATACCTTTCTTCTACACCCATAATAATAAACTCTTGTTCAGTATAAAAATGAACACTATGTCCCTTAGCTGTTAATTTTTTGGCTACTCCATTAAATATGGCCGAATCATTCCCAATATGATTTGGTGAATATGAAGTATGACGTTGGATAGCAGCAAAAGTTATCTTCTTTTTCATTAATTCAATTATCTATTTTTTAAAAAGTCCTCCGCTTTTTCTCGATCCGAAGCATGATCAACATCAATGATTTTAGAAAAAGGAAAAGCTTTTACATTTAAACCTGCATCAATAATTGCCTGTTGAAACCCTCGCATTCGGGTAATTCCCTTTTTTACCACACTAGGTAACAGCTCTAGAACCTTATTGTTCAAACAATAAATTCCTCCTGAAACATAACGTGCACCCGGGTAATACTCATTTGCATATCCTAATATGTTTAAATGTTCATCAGTTTCAACATATAAAGGCGATTCATCATCTATAAAATCAGTCACAGCCATTAATGCATCATGTTTATTATCTTTTTGAAACTCGCAAATATAAGAAGAAAACTCATCTTCATTAAATATGGGATCAACAGTTGTCAAACAAAACTTATCTGTTCCCTTTAAATAAGGACTTAATTCATAAAAACTATGCAAAGAATCGGGTGTAGATTTTATGATTAAATCTAAAGGTACAGGAAGATTTAATTGTTCAACAAAGTTCTTTACATCAGTCATTTCTTCGTTTATTATCAACGAAATTCTTTCTGCATCATGTCTTATAAAAAGTGAGATTAAACGCTTAAGTAAGGGTTCTCCATTAATTTCAAGCAACGGTTTAGACACAGAAATCCCGTCTGCTATCAGACGGGACCCTTGACCTGCTGCTATAACAGCATATTTCATAATATATAAATTATTCTAAATGATCAATCGTTTCCTCTCCTATCATTTTCCTAAGCGTATTTTTCAGCTTTGTGTACTGAATAAATAAATCATGCTCAGGAATATGCTCTTCATCATGCATTGGACTCTTAAAATAAAATGATAACCACTCTTGAATGCCCGTCATTCCTGCACGTTGAGCTAAATCGGTAAATAAAATTAAATCAAGTACTAAAGGAGCAGCTAAAATTGAATCTCTACATAAAAAGTCTACTTTCAATTGCATAGGATATCCCATCCAGCCAAAAAGATCAATATTATCCCATCCTTCTTTATTATCTCCACGAGGCGGATAATAATTAATACGCACTTTATGATAATAATCTTTATAAAGCTCAGGATAGAGTTCCGGTTGTAATATTGTATCAATCACAGATAATTTACTTACTTCTTTTGTCTTAAAAGAATCCGGATCATCTAAAACTTCACCATCCCGATTACCTAGAATATTAGTAGAAAACCATCCGTGAAGTCCCAACATACGAGTTTTCAACATAGGAGCTAAAACAGTCTTTAGCATGGTTTGACCCGTTTTATAATCTTTCCCACAAATAGCTACTTTATTCTTTTCGGCTAACTCCCACATCGCAGGAATATCTATACAAAGATTAGGAGCACCCATAATAAAAGGAAACCCTTCAGCAATTGCAGCATATGCATAACACATACTAGGAGAAATAACGTTTGTGTTATTCTCTTTCATTGCTTTTTCTAAAGAAGCTAAAGTATTATGTTCCTCAGAAGGAGGAAGATAGGTTTCTGTACTAGCAGACCAGACCACTATAATACGAGTACAATTATTTTCTTCTTTAAATTTTCGGATATCCTCACGTAACATTTCTACATGTTCCCAGCACGTAGCTTCCGGTTTTATATGTGTTCCATGCAATCTTTTCACCCATTTTTGATCAAAAACAGCTTTCATAGGCTTTATGGCCTTTAACTCATCCTTAACCAAATTCAAATCTTTTTCATCTAGGACTTTAGCTTCCTTTGCGGCTTCATAAACATCTTCTTCAAAAAGATCCCAACCACCAAAAACCAAATCGTTCATATCGGCCAAAGGAACTATATCTTTTATTTTTGGAAAACGATTTTCTTTTCTTTTTCCTAAACGTATAGTAGCTAATTGAGTAATAGACCCAATAGGTTCTGCTAACCCTTTTCTTGCTGCTAATGTCCCTAAAATGAAAGTAGTGGAAACAGCACCTCCAACTCCTACACTTAATACACCTAAACGACCTTCTGCCGGTTTAATCTCTTTTGTCATTTTTTTATTTAATTTCATGATATTAGTTTATTCATACTTGATAACATCAATTATACAAGTTTTCAAACAAAGATAATAATTTTATTAAATCACAAAGACTCATTTACTTTTTAATAAATATTGATTTATACATAATTTACCTCAAAAGATCAATTCATCAATTAAAAAACAGGATTAAAAGATAGTTAGAATAAATAGATTCAACTAATTACCAATTTATTAACAGAACAAACAGGCTAGATTCAGTTCACAAAAACAATAAAATTTCACATCACATTAAAAGTTAAATACATTTAAGTTCGATCCAAGCATTACATATCATAAGCAGAAAGAATTATTATACATCCTATAATAAATATTCTTTTCTTTTCTTTTTAAAAAATTATAAATCATATTGATACACCATTTGTTTAGATTCGAAATCAAAGATCTTTACAAGATTACTTTAAGTGACTAAGGCAACAGATATCCTTTAATTGCTTTAATCTAGTCAATCAGTAAAAATTCACTATCCAAAAAATAGATAAGCAAAGAACACAGCCGCAATGAGTCCTGCTAAATCAGCAACAAGAGAATAAGAAAGTGCATATCGAACATTTTTAATAGCCACTGAGCCAAAGTATAAAGCAATGACATAAAAAGTAGTATCCGTTGTACCTTGCACAATACAACTCAGACGTCCGGCAAAAGAATCTGCACCAAATGTCTGCATTGTATCCACCATCATACCTCTTGCCCCACTTCCGCTTAAAGGTTTCATTATCATAGTAGGCAGAGCATCAACCCAATCTGTATTCAGATTGAAAAAAGTGACACCACTTTTTATACCTCCTATAATATAATCCATTGAACCGGATGCCCTAAATACCCCTATAGCAACTAATATGGCTATAAGATGAGGAATGATTTTCACAGCTGTAAAAAAGCCATCTTTTGCACCCTCTATAAAAGCATCATATACATTTATTTTCTTTCGCAACCCCGCTAATATGAAACCACAGATAACAAAAAAGAGTAACATATTTGCCCCCAACGTAGCATAATTTGCTATTACTTCTTTTTCTTTTGTCATAAACAAAGTGATTAATCCTGCAACAAGAAAAAGAATTGCACCAAAAGGGATTAGTATGGCTTTATTTAATAAATCTATACGTTGACGTATAGATACCAAAAAAATAGCCGTCAAGGTGGAAACCAAGGTGGATAATAAAATAGGAATGAAAACATCAGCAGGTGCAACAGCTCCTAACTGTGCACGATACATCATAATGGTCACAGGAATGGCAGTCAATCCGGATGCATTAATAGCAATAAACATAATCATCGGATTACTTGCTGTTCTTTTATTAGGATTCAAATCTTGTAACTCTTGCATCACATTCAGCCCTATGGGAGTCGCCGCATTATCCAGCCCTAAAAGATTAGCGGAGAAATTCATAAACATTCGCCCAATGACAGGATGATTTTTAGGTATGTCCGGAAACAGTTTTCCAAATAAAGGAGCAGCTACACGTGCAAAAGCATTGATGACTCCTCCTTGCTCACCAATGCGCATAATGCCTAACCAAAGTGCCAATACTCCGGTTAATCCTATGGATATTTCAAATCCACTCCGAGCTGATGAAAAAGTTGCATCAATGATATCATGAAAAACTTGAGTATCCCCTAAAAAGAAAACCTTTACAGATGCAACAATCAAAGCAACTAAAAAAAAACCAATCCAAATGTAGTTGAGAGCCATTACAATTTAATTAATTGTTTGTTGAATCTTATTTATAACACGACGTAAGTTTCCTCCCCATATGGCAGCAATTTCCTTCTCTTCATAACCTCTACGAAGCAATTCTACCGTTATATTTATCAACTCATTCGCACCATTACACCCTTCAATGCCACCACCACCATCAAAGTCAGACCCAATACCTACACAATCAATTCCACCAACCTGTATAATATGTTCAATATGATTCACAGCATCAATGACTGATGCCTTGCCTCCATTAACCAAAAAATGAGAATACAGACAAACCTGTATGACTCCGCCAGTACTAGCTAAAGCTTTAATTTGTTCATCTGTAAGGTTACGAGGGTGATTACATAAAGCACGAGCCGACGAATGTGAAGCAAGAATAGGACTAGAACTACTCTGTAATACAGCATAAAATGAATCTTCCGAAGCATGAGATATGTCTATTGCCATTCCTAATCTATTCATCTGGGCAACAACTTGCTTTCCTAAGGCAGATAAGCCTTGATGTATCGGCTTTCCAACAGCAGAATCACACAAATCATTTGCTCCATTATGGCATAATGTAAGATAGACTACTCCCATTTTTTTAAAAACAACTAAATTGTCAAGATTTCCATCAAGCGCATGTCCATTTTCAATTCCCAGAAATAGAGCTTTACGTCCTTGATTCTTTAATTCTTCAGCTTCATTAAAGTTACAAGCTTGTCCTACATATTGACCATTGACTTCAATTTGTTTCTGCATCGTCAAAAGTAGTTTTTTTGCATATTCTCCAGCCTTTCCTTGAGGATAATTTTGAGGAAGGTAAGCAATAACAAATGCAGCATCTAATTTTCCTTCATGCATTTTTATCAAATCAACTTGAGCTACTGCATCACGTTTCCCAATATTTATTCTATGCTCAGCAAAAAGCATAGGGGTATCACAATGAGAATCAACCGTAAGGTATTTATCATGAAACTGTTTTGCTTTTTTGAAAAGATTAGCTTCATTAATAAAATGATTAAACAGTTGTTTCATCTCTTTATTTTTACCCTCCGCGGCCATATTTTCAGGATGCCATTGTACACCTAAAATCCTTCTATGTGGATAAGCTTCTATCGCTTCCACTACCCCATCCATTGAAGTTGCTGAAACTTTAAATCCGTCTGCTATTTTTTTAACCGCCTGATGGTGTCTTGAATTAACACCAATTTCTTCTTTTCCAAAAATAGGAAATAAGACAGAGTCTTTTTCAATTTTCACCGGATGTACGGGTTGCTCTTTTTGAGTTAAAACACTATGATTTAGAGGACTTCCCGGAAACTGCGAAGGAATATCCTGCCATAAACCTCCTCCAAAAGCCACGTTTATTACTTGCATGCCTCTACAAATCCCTAATATGGGTAACTGATAGTCTGAAGCTATTCTAAGGAGCAAGAAATCATACCGATCTCTCTCTGGATCAATCTCAGTCAATTCTTCCAATGTGGGTTCATTAAAATAACGACCATCAATATCAGCTCCACCCGACAAAAGAAGTCCATCTAGGTTTTCCACAATCTCTTGTAGTGCAGCCTCATCATCCATTGCAGGAATAAGTATTGGAATTCCCCCAGCATCTAAAATTGAATGAATATAAGCTTCGTGCAACCTTGAAGTCTGAGCGTCTATATTTACCGAAATTCCGATTAATGGATTCTTTTCTCGTTGGCTCAAAGGCTCTATCCCTAAACGAATGGTATTAAAATCTATTATTCCTGACATATTTTCCAAATATAAAAGCAAATATACTAAATATGGGTAGAGATAAAGTGCTCCACAGAATGAAAATCAAACTGCCATAGCAAGGGTTTGTTTTTAATCTCTTTTAATCTTCTGCTAATTCTCTCTCAAAATCATTTATAAATAAGAAATCCGTTTTAGTAGATCTATATACCTAATAGACAATTAGATATAATAATAACATTTTAGATTCATCAGATAAAAAAGAATAAAATGAGAAGATTATAGTATCAATGGAACAATTAAAATATAGAACCTTTATCCTTGGTCGGCACCATTAATATTCAACTTAAAACTAAGTCCAAAAAAACTAGCTGCTTTTCTACACAGCAACATTCTTTGCATGAATATTTCAAAATAATCCATTACTGAACTTATCATTGAATCAATGGTTAAATAAAGTACTATTCTACTTTTTTCTTTGTCTAAAACCAATTCCGCTTTTTCTACGGCATAATTTACCCTATCGTGTATATCTGAAGATATGGTTTCTTTGTTTCTGACTCTACTTCTACGTACGTCCGTCTTATCGGCTAAAATAACAGCTGCAGCTATGGCATTAACAGGAAAAGCAGCTGCTTCATCATGATTTCCTATTGCATTGACAATCATAGCTGTCTCTTCATAAGGCATTCCCATATTGTCGAGTATCCTAAAGGCCATTAATGCTCCACTTTGTGCATGATCCACTCGATTAATGACATTGCCTATATCATGCATATAAGCAGCAATTTTAGTTAATTCAACTTTACGTTCATCATAACCTAAATCTTGCAAAATTTTACCTGCCACCTCTGCACACTTGGTTACATGAGCAAAACTATGTTCGGTTAAACCCAAAGCAGCCAAAGACACATCAGCTTGTTTAATATAGGCTCTGATTTCCTCTGAATTTTTTATATCCTCAAAGACTAATTTTTTTCTATTATTATCCATAATTATACCAACTCCTTTCTTTGCTTTCATCGGCTTTTCATACAAAGACAACAATAACAAGAATCAAATAGTAGCTCTATTTCTTTTTGCTACTTCATTATTTTAGAGAAATAAACCATCACCATCAAACTACACTTTTACCAAAAGGGGAAAAAGCTAAAGGTATCATCTTAAAATGTTGTTTACCAAATGGGATACCTATAATAGTGATGCAAAGAACGAGTCCCCAGAATAGATGAGTAAGTACTATGGGAATTCCTCCAATGATAATCCAAATAATATTCATTATTAAATTTAAACATCCGGAACTGTTTTCTACCGGTACAACCTTTGATCCAAAGGGCCACAACGCCATTATACCTAACTTAAAAGATTGAAGCCCAAAGGGAATTCCGATAATGGTAAGTAACATTACAAACCCTGCAGTGAAATACTCCAATGCAATCATAAAGCCTCCAAAAAGCAACCAGATTATATTACCCAATAATTTCATTTATTATTCTTTTATTCATAAAAAGAGATGCGAAGATATTCATTATTCTTATGATATCTAGTGAATTAATCTAAAATAAAACATTATCCTTACATTCTGTTGCTCTATTACTGAGTTTTTAATGGTAAAAAAGCAGGCTGTGATATAATTTAATATCATAACCTGCTTTTAGTAAGTAATCACTCTATACTCTTCTTTTATTTTGGAGGATACTCTACGCGTTCTCCACGAATATAATTGGCAAAGCGGCCGGATTCTTTATCATTTACAGGATCATTCCTATCCCAAGGCCATCCTCCAAATTCACTCTTCTGATAGTCCAAAATAGCCTCCCTAATTTCATTTTCAGTATTCATAACAAAAGGGCCATAAGCAGCAATAGGTTCATTAATTGGCTCACCTTCAAGCAGTAGCAGTTTGGTTATTTGATTTCCGTTTTGAATATGAATGTCTTTATTCCCTTGTAGTTCAGCAAAATAATTTAAGCCTATTTTTGTACCCTCAATAACAATGCTTTCTCCTTCATAATTGTAAATCACCCGATTAACTGTTTGTGATACAAAGGGAAGTACAAATTCTGCATTAGGACTTAAAGTTATCAACCATATTCCAACATTATTACGCCTATCATAGGCCCACGATGCAGATATAGGGTCTATAGCTTTAATTCCTTTGTATTCACCGGCAATTAGCTTAACTTCAATAGAGTTTCCTGACTCATCTTGCTCCCTTACAACCGGTATATCCTCGTTCCAGAGCATTTTATAATCCGGTGTAGCAAATTTGTTCTTTGCGGGTAAATTCAACCAGATTTGAAATAACTCCATCGGGTTTTCAGAGGTATCATTTAACATAGGAAACATCTCCGAATGTTGTATTCCGGATCCGGCTGTCATCCATTGTACATCTCCTTGACCATATCTTCCTTTAGAACCTTTAGAGTCAAAATGATCCACAAATCCTTCTGTCATGATAGTTATGGTTTCAAATCCCCGGTGTGGGTGAGCAGGAAAACCGGAAATGGTGTCTCCGTGATACATTCTCCAAGTAGCATTCTCATCAAAATCAGCGCCGTTATTTTTACCAAAAGGCATTTCTATGGGGCCCATTTTCCCATTACCCTTTGGAAAATAATCTTTATGATGAGCCGCAATGATATACGGATCCAAAACATATAATCGAAATCCTATTTTTCCTGTCTTCTTAATACTCATAATTTATCTCTATTAAAATTAATTTGTTTTCCTAAAAATTTACTCATCCACAATACATTATTCCTTAAAGTCTATGCTCTTTCAAAAAATCCATTGATTCTTGTGGTTGCATGCAAGCCCTGTTATGACAATAAAAGAATTGTGTTTTTTGAGGATTAAATTTACCTTCTAGATAAGGTATCTCCGAATCTTCCTTACAGCCTAAAATAAAAGTCTTCCCAATTATCTCTTTTCTAATTTCTAATAACTCTTTTATTGCCTCCTTTCCACTAACCAAAAGTTCAGCAGGATTAGATAGATATAAATCGGCTAATAACCAATTTGAGTAATAAGGAAGATAACCCACATTCTGTTTTACAGTTTCTATCATATATGTAGCAACATCAGTATAGCGAACCTCTTCAAACAGCAATCCTAACTTTAGTAAATTATGAGCCATTTGAGAGTTAGCAGAAGGAATAACTCCATCTTCCGTCTCAATTGAATTATGTATCAATTCATCTCTATATTTAGAATTGGAAAAGAAAAACCCACTTTCATCATTAAAGAATTCCTTGAACACTTTATCTACAACCCCCTTAGCGTCAATAAGATATTTCGTGTTCAGCGTATGTTCGTACAAAGCAATCAACGCCGAAATATAAAAAGCATAATCTTCTAAAAATGCATCAATGGTGGCTTTATTCTTTTTATAAGTATGTTTTAAATTAAAATCAGAATCCAACAATTTATCTTGAATGAATTGTTGAATATTTTGAGCAATCTTCAAATAATTTTCATCTTGCAAGGCAGTATAAGCATCAAGCAAACCTATAATCAATAAAGCATTCCAACTTGTAAGAGTCTTATCATCTAAACGTGGTTTTATACGTTCTTCCCTTTTTTCCTTGAGTGTTTTTTCCCAAGTTCTTTTTTTCATTACCAATTCTTCCAAAGAAAGAGTATGTTTAGTTGCAATTTCATCCAGTTCTTTAGTTTGTAAAAGAACATATTTTCTGTTTTCCCATAGATATTGAACCTTTATATTGAAAACATCTTGAAAAATAGAAAAGTCCTTTTCTCCTATTAATTCTTTCAGTTCTGCCACAGTCCAGCTATAAAACGCACCCTCCTCTAATTGTCCCACACTATTTAAACTATCGGCATCATAAGCAGAATAAAATCCACCTTCACCGTTACTCCATTCATCTATAATAAATTGAATTGTTTTAATTAAGACCTCTTTATATAAAGGTTTCTTGGTACGTTTATAGCCATCCGCATAGAGTGAAAGTAGTTGAGCATTATCATACAACATCTTTTCAAAGTGAGGGATATGCCACTGCTTATCTACTGAGTATCTGGAGAAACCACCTTGAACCGCATCAAACAATCCTCCCCAAGCCATACGGGTAAGGGTTAAATCCACAAACTCAATTCCGGTATACTCTTTTTGTAAACTACAATACTTCTGATAGAAATTAAGACTATTGGGAAGCATAAATTTAGGCGCATTACCATAACCTCCATATATTCTGTCGAAATAATGAACCCAATCTTTCACTAAATCATCAAGATCAAAATCAGATTCAACCTCATTTTTAATGGGTGCTTGTCCCGCATTGGCTATATGATTATTCAGTTTTTGAGCATAATCATATAAATCAGTCGGATTGGAAAGAAAGAGTTCTTGTAATTTAGTTAAAGCTTGCATCCAATCTTTTTTCCGAAAAAAGGTCCCTCCCCATATGGGGTTACCATCCGGTAGACAGACAACATTCAAAGGCCATCCTCCTTGTTGATTCATTAGTTGAACGGCTTTCATATAATGTGAATCAACATCCGGACGTTCTTCTCTATCTACTTTAATAGATATATAATGCTTATTCATTAGTTTAGCTACCTCATCATCTTCAAAACTTTCATGCTCCATTACATGGCACCAATGACAGGTTGAATACCCAATACTTACTATAATAAGCTTATTCTCTTTTTTTGCTAATTCTAAACTCTTATCATTCCACGCTTTCCAGTGTACAGGGTTCTGGGCATGTTGCAATAAATAAGGGCTGCTTTCAAATTGAAGTTCGTTCATACTAATCTTATATGTATTTTACAATGAGTCCTATTATCAAACATATTAATTTAATTCATATTCAATAAAAATAATCATTTTTTATAAAATGAGGC
>CAZFXK010000007.1:0-16628 GCA_964522975.1 uncultured Bacteroides sp.
ACGGGCTAAATATAAAGGCTTACTACGTAACATAGCAATTGCTCAAGACAACAGCCCGGAACAGACGGAATAAGAACAAATAGTTAATAAGGGCTTCTTATTCCATTTTATACTAATTCCAGCTGTTAGTTTGAATCAATCATTTAGATAAGGAGAGGGTTACTTTTAAAGGATTTCTCTTATGCACCGTAAATTGTTTTAAATGAAGACTCCATTCATTCAAATCCTTAAAATTAGCTTTACTCCAGGCTGCACCCCAATAATAGTTAAATTGACCATTGGGCTGAAGGGTATCGATACCTACTAAATGCCCTAATATACCGCCAGTTTGTTTTTCTTTATCGGTAAGAGGCCTTACCTCTGTTTTTATTATTTCTTTGGGAAAACTAAGTCCTACAAATATTTCACCATTTTTTCCACTCGAATCTTCCGTAGGGTCAGCATATGCAATATAACCTCCAGTCTCATCAATCGCATATTGATTGCCATTAGGATGATGCATCACTATACCTGCTAAGATCTCCGATGTTTCTTTTAGATTTTCATAATATACGGAAGTATGATTTAGAAAACTTCCTGCATCTAATGTAATCATCCGATGTTCCACTATATTTTCTTCTGACCCCAAGGCAAAAGGGTGAAAAGTTAAATGCAAAGTAAACCGCAACGGACCATTATCCAAGATTTCATAAGAAGCATAACTTTTGGGGTAAAGAATCTCTCCATGCTCCAACAAAGCATTTGCACCGGCACCCAAAGTAGGGCCAACACTGTAACAGTCTAACCCATCACCATGATCTACGTGATATGAAATCGATTCTTGCAAATCTTTTCTGTATCGTTCTTCTACGACTGGAGATGAAACGCTTTTAACCCACACATCATAGCCAAAACCCAAGTTTCCTTTATTCTGAAAAGCTGGGCCATACGTTCTAAAGGCAATTACATCATTTTCCCAAGCTATATCGTCCAAACGTTCAGGATATTGACGTCCCAAAACAAGGGTATCCATCAATTGAGATTTTCCTCTTATGATTTTATACGTTGAAGAACTTTCTCTCGGCACATCAACTAAAAAGATTAACTTCTCATCATAGGTCAACTGGAAGTCCCTTGGAAGTCCCTGCTCGTCAACTACCCTAAGATCATTAAAATCCTCTATATCCAATTGATCATAAATCTCTTTTAAGGGAATTTCAATCATTTCAGACGTTCTATTGTGAGAGGTGGTATTCTCAACCTGAATATTCAACAAATCAGAATTAGTACACGAAAAAAGGAATAAACACACCCAATACAAACTAAAGATTCTCATTATCATTCATTAAAAATTATAGGATAAAACTTTTTACTTAAACAAAAATACTCTTTTTTATGGCGAATAGAGACAAAACATCTCTTATAAAATTGCCTATCTCTTTTTTAGCAGATACTGATAACCAAAACGACAATAGAGACACTTTTTGGCATCGCAATACTTTTTCTGCAACTGTATCAAACCTTGCGAATCAGCAGCACAATGAACAGGAACGCCTGCCCCATCCCAAGATCTTATAATCCGGTTATCTTCAGCTTTCAGATGCTCTAAAAGCTCCTGTGCATGTAATTTATAAGCTGCATGATGATGATATTCTCCATAAGCGAAAAGATAGGAAACCACGGTATTTATAAGTAAAAGACGCAACGAAGATTTACCTAAGAATTTAATCTTCCTGGGAGATTTCTTATCGAACACATAATGAGTATCCCAATAGGTAGTAGTCTGAACTTGAAGCTTCTCCATGATTCCATCAGGATTATCTATTTCCAACAATTCACTTTCAATCCCCTCCTTACTATGACACCAATAGGCTAATTGTACTAAACGAATATAAGGAAAATTAGAAGGTCTCAAACGCAAGAAACGCCACCACTCCAAAGAGATCTCCTGACAATTGAACTTATGCTGCAAAAAGGCATATTCTTTTTTTAGATTCTGAAAATAGTCATCCTGATGATTGTCGCTAAGTAGTCCGGCTTGTCCTAAGAAGAGGGCTTCCAATTGAAATAAATTGTCCCGATGTTTCTGCATAGCAACAAAGGAGAGATGACTAGCCCAATGCTCAAAAGCATCTCCATTAACCCCAAAACCAAAATTCCGGGCCAATTGAATGAAGAAAGTCTCCCGCCAATTATAATTCCGCCGTTTCAAACACTGTAACCAATGTTCAACCCGCTCCTCATATCTTTCAATACAAAGGGAAGTCAACCAAGAATGGATTGTAAGCTTAGAAAGTTCAGGAAGTACAAGATAACACTTGGGATAAACTTCAGAATGAAGCAACTCCTGATAGCCGGCTTTCATTTCATCAGAAACCTGTAGTTCAAACTGAGGAATCTCTTCACCATTGCTTCGATGTATTACACAGTTAGAGTCTGCCACCACGTGGAGGACTACGGAATCATATCTTTTATCTTTCTGATGTCCATGAACCAACCAATCTGATGCCCGTTGATGTATCTCTACATTGCCTACCCACAAGATATGATTTATCTTTAATTTGGCATTAAAGAAATCAGGACCTGAGTGAATATTAGGCAGTCCGGTATCTATAATCTCTAAATCTAAACCTAAAGTCGTCTTAAGGGGGTACAAGGAGAAAATCTTATGCCTCCACAAATAATGCAAAAGAAGTTCCATGTTAACATAATGGTAAATTACATCACAAATGTAAGAAAAATATTATCTTTGCCTATAAACAGAATAGAGAATCTGATAGAATAGAATTAAAACAAAACGATATGAAGGTTGCAATTATAGGCTACGGAAAAATGGGAAAAGAGATTGAAAAGATAGCCCTAAAAAGAGGTCATACGATTGTCTCAATAATTGATATAAAAAATCAAATGGATTTTGAATCTGAAGCATTTAAAAGCGCCGATGTAGCCATTGAATTTACCAATCCCACTGTAGCTTATAAAAACTATTTAAGAGCTTTTAATGCCGGGGTAAAAGTGGTATCGGGTAGTACAGGATGGATAGAAGAACATGGGGATGAAATAGATAGATTGTGCAAAGAAGAAGGAAAGACTTTTTTCTGGTCATCAAATTTTAGCCTTGGAGTAGCCATCTTCTCTGCAATAAACCGAAAATTAGCCACAATAATGGATCAATTTTCCAATTATGATGTTAGCATAACCGAAACTCACCACATTCATAAGCTAGATGCCCCCAGTGGAACAGCCATAACACTCGCCGAAGATATCATTCAAAACCTGAATCGAAAAACATCGTGGGTAAATGAGGAAACGAAAACTAAAGAGCAAATAGAAATACAATCAATAAGGGAAAATGAGGTTCCGGGTATTCATAGCATCACTTATGATTCTACAGAGGATAGCATTACCATTACTCACGATGCAAAAAACAGAGATGGATTTGCATTAGGGGCAGTTCTTGCTGCAGAATTCACCGCAAAAAACACAGGACGTCTCGGAATGAAAGATTTATTTCCCTTCTTATATGAATAAAGAATAAAAATGATGAAACAAGTCAATAAAAAGCAATGGATAAAGTTTTTCATTGTCATAACACTCTATCTACTCTTTTTAATTTGGGTGAAAAGCTGGTTAGGACTAATCGTTGTCCCTTTTATATTTGACATCTATATCACAAAGAAGATTCCTTGGGGATGGTGGAAAACATCAAAAAGCCCCATTGTCCGTACCATTATGAGCTGGGTAGATGCCATTGTCTTTGCCTTAGTGGCTGTCTATTTTGTTAATATCTATCTTTTCCAAAATTACCAGATACCCTCTTCTTCCTTAGAAAAAACCATGTTGGTGGGAGATTTTCTGTACGTCAGTAAAATCAGCTATGGGGCACGGGTACCTAACACCCCTTTATCTTTACCTTTAACACAACACACTCTTCCGGTTTTTGGGACAAAATCGTACATTGAATGGCCTCAATGGAAATATAAAAGAGTGAAAGGCACAGGGCAAGTAAAACTCAATGACATTGTAGTGTTCAACTTTCCGGCCGGTGACACGGTTGCTCTTAATTACCAGCAAGAAGATTTTTACGCTCTTGCTTACCGAGAAGGACGACGTTTTTATCCCAAAAGAATTGAAATGGATAGCTTGACCCGCTGGGAACAAAAAACGGTTTACGACCTATATTACAATGCAGGCAGAAAACAGATCATGGAGAACCCTCAGATTTATGGAAAAGTTCTTCATCGTCCGGTTGACCGAAGAGAAAATTATGTGAAACGTTGCGTGGGATTACCTGGTGATACCCTACAAATCATAGATGCAGTTGTCCACATCAACAACCAACCTACTGACTCAGCGAAAGGAATACAGTTAAACTACTTTGTTCAAACAACAGGGCCTCATATCTCTGAAGAGATGTTCCGTGAACTAGGCATTAGCAAAGACGATCAAACCTTAATTAGTGATGAGGGGTGGCTACCCTATTTAGCAGAATATGGCTTAGTAGCTCAAAACAGCCAAGGGAAAATAAATCCTGTTTATCATCTTCCTTTAACTAAAGAGATGTATAACACATTAAATGGGAACAAAAAGCTGATTCGTAAAATAGTCATAGAATCTGAGACTTTCTCAGGGCAGATGTACCCTCAAAACCTATACACTAAATGGAATCGATCCAATTATGGTCCGATTTGGATTCCCAAGCGAGGAGAAACCATAACTTTAACAGCTGACAATTTACCTATTTATGAACGCTGTATTATAGCTTATGAAGGAAACACCTTAACCTATGACGAGGAAGGAATATTCATCAACGGAGAAAAAACGGACTCCTATACTTTCCAAATGGATTATTATTGGATGATGGGAGATAATCGACATAACTCATTAGACTCTCGCTATTGGGGATTTGTTCCTGAAGATCATATTGTGGGTAAACCGTTAGTCGTTTGGCTGTCGCTAGATAAAGACAGAGATTGGTTTGATGGAAAAATTCGTTGGAACAGACTCTTTAAGTGGGTAGGTAACGAATAATGAAAAGGAAGTGGATATCCATACTAACTCTTGTAGGAGTAGTATTTTTTGTTCTACTACTCCGCACTTTTATCTGTTCATCTTACTCCATTCCATCAGAAGGGATGGAAAACAATCTCTTGCCGGGCGATAGAATATTGGTGAACAAATGGAGCTATGGACTACGATCCCCCTTACTTTCTATTTTCCCCTACCATAGATGGAAAACACACCCTGCAAAAAAAGAAGATTTTGTAGTCTTTAATAACCCCGGAAACACCCAAAAAAAAGCATTAGACCAAAAAGAAATATTCATCAATCGCTGTACAGGCATTCCCGGAGACACCATTTGGGTGGACTCACTATATCGGTATTTCAAAGTTAAAAGTAGTAATCCGGACCGAAAAAGACTTTTTACATATCCTAAAAACAGAAAACAGGACTTGGCAAACCTACTTACTGAGTTAAAACTTCCAGACTTGGAAGTGGTTGGAGAAGATAGTCTAAACTATTTTAGCTCATTTAGCCAGTATGAGTATTATCTTATCTCTCAAAAAATTGACGGTATCTCTTGGTTTCACACGGCTAAACCTGCTACAATCTACCCTATCATTGTTCCGGGTAAGCACATTACCGTTGCAGTGAAACCTTGGAATATTACGCTATTAAGAAACACCTTAATACTTCACGAAAACAGAAAAGCTGAGATTAAGAATGATACACTTTTTGTGGAATCACAACCCACTTTAAACTGCACCTTCACTAAAGACTACTATTGGATGAGCAGTAGCAATCCTCTTAACCTTTCTGATTCCAGAATATTTGGATTTGTTCCGCACGACCATCTCATTGGAAAAGCTTTTTTCATTTGGTTGTCTAAAGAACGGAACAACAACCCTTTCAAAGGGTACAGATCGAATAGATGTTTCACACATATCCGCTAATCATAATGCCTTCCTATGTATAACGATGTTAACACTGTTTATTTGACTTCTGCTTATTTAGCCCCCATCCAGTATTATAGCAAATTATACAGATACCCTTTTATCTTCATAGAACAGTACGACCATTATACAAAGCAAACCTATCGGAATCGATGTATCATATCCGGTCCTCAGGGAGCCATAACCTTAACTGTTCCCATTATAAAACCAGATACTCCCAAGATTCTAATGAAAGAGGTAAAGATTTCAGATCATGGAAACTGGAGGCATTTACATTGGAAAGCCATTGAATCTTCTTATAATAGTACGCCCTATTATGAACACTATAAAGATTACTTTCTTCCATTTTACGAAAAAAAACAGACCTATCTACTAGACTTCAACACTCAGCTACAGGAGTTAATCTGCTCATTAATCCACATAACTCCCCATATACAGTTTACAAAGGAATACCACTTTGAACTTCCTGAGCATACATTAGATTTACGGGAAGCCATCCATCCTAAAAAGAGATTAGACCGGTTTGATGTAAACATCCCGATTAAACCGTATTATCAAGTGTTTAGTGGGCAAACAGGATTCATTCCCAATCTTAGTATACTTGATTTACTCTTCCATAAGGGGCCCGAAGCTGTTTTCTTCTTATGACTTAGAACGCAAGAAGGTATGGCACCAAGTTGTGGCAATTATTCATAATATAAAATGGATAATTTATCTTCAGCGAAAACCTCATTGGCTATATCTAATAAGCATTCCGGCTGCAACGCCTCTATCTCTTTATAAATTTGAGGCAAGGACTTATACTCATCAAGATGCAGGAATGTTCTGCCCATTCCCAGTGCACGACTTTCATTATTATCCTCTGCTACACCCAGTTGCCCCATCAACTGATTCTTGGCCCTAGATAATTGGAGTGTAGTCATCCGCACATCTCGCATTCTACTTAATTCCTTTAAAGTCAACGAAATACACTTATCCCTATTTTTGAAATCGGTACCAAAATAGACAGAGAAAATACCGGAATCGGTAAAAGTCATTATGTTAGATTCAACGTTATAGACATACCCTTTACGCTCTCTCAACTCAACATTTAACCTACTATTCATCCCGGGGCCTCCTAAAACATTATTCAATAAAGCTAACCCTACCCGTTTTGAACTATATAAAGGATATGAAGGAGCTCCCATTATTACGTGAGCCTGATTCGTTTCTTTCTCCTTCACAAGCTGTCGGGCTACATAGTTGGTAGGAGTCTGACGGTTGAGTTGTACCGCTCTATTGGGGATCTCTTCGAAATACTTTTGTAAAACAGCTATCACTTTCTTAAATTCAATGTCTCCCAAAACAAAAAACACCATATTTTCGGGCTGGTAATAATTGGAAGTATATCGTTTGGCATCAAGGCTCTGTATGGTAGTTAAAGTATGAACATTTCCTAAGATGTAACGCCCCAAAGGATGTTCACCATAGAACATTTTCTCAAAATCATCATAAATCAGATCCGATGGGCTATCTTTATACGACTGTATTTCATCCAATACGACATCCACCTCCTTGTCTATCTCTTGCTGTGGAAAAGTAGAATGAAAAACGATGTCTACCAATAATTCCACAGCCCTATCAAAATGAGCATTGAGGAAAGAAGAATAAATCAAAGTTTCTTCCTTGTTTGTAAAAGCATTTAAGTCGCCTCCAACATTTTCCATCCTGTTTAAGATGTGCCAAGCTTTACGTTTTTGGGTACCTTTAAATATCAAGTGTTCTACAAAATGGGCCAATCCCGATTCATTTTCCTCTTCGTCACGTGTCCCTGCGTTAATGGCAAAACCACAATACGTTACTTTAGAAGTGTTACTTTGATGAATAATACGAAGTCCATTAGAAAGCGTATATCGATTATAATACATAAAATTCCTATTTCTGATAAATCACAAAAATACAACAAAACTTATGGTTGTTTCTATTATTATACAGATATTTGTGAGGTAAATCTGATGCATAAACTTCGATGAAAAAAATCGGTATTTTTTGTTCGGCTTCCACAAACATAGATCCCTACTACTATAACATAGCCCAACAACTGGGAGAATGGATTGGAAAAAACAACCACACTCTTGTCTATGGAGGCTCTCAATTAGGCCTTATGGGAACTTTATCACAAGCCGTTTATCAAAATAAAGGTAAATTAATAGGTGTCATACCCCAACTTCTGAAAAATACAGATAAGGAAAACCCACTCCCTCAAGAAAAAATATATACTAAAAGTCTAAGCGACAGAAAAGACATCATATTGGATAAATCCGATCACATTATTGCGTTACCCGGTGGAGTAGGCACATTAGATGAGATATTTCACGTCATGGGACTTGCTACCTTAGGTTATCACAATAAAAAGATCATACTTTCAAACATGAATGGCTTTTATAATCAACTAATCTCTCTTTTACAGGAATTAAAAGAACTTGAATTCATCCGTCAATCGTTATCTTCCTATATAGTAGTAACCGATAACTTTGAGGATTTAGTATCTTTGCTGAAGTAAAAAAATTAAAGACATGATAGAAAAAGAAATAAAAGAATTGCTTAATAAAGAAGCAGAAGCTGTATTGAATATTCCCATTACCAAAGACTACGAGAAAGCAGTTGCACTGATTGTGGAACAAATCCATCACAAAAAAGGGAAATTAGTGACTTCCGGAATGGGAAAAGCAGGACAAATTGCGATGAACATTGCCACCACCTTTTGCTCCACCGGCATTCCATCCGTTTTTTTACACCCCAGTGAAGCGCAACACGGAGATTTAGGTATCTTACAAGAAAACGATTTGTTGCTTATAATCTCCAATTCGGGTAAAACAAGAGAGATCATTGAGCTTACTCAATTAGCTCATAACTTAGACCCTGATCTGAAATTCATTGTAATTACCGGTAATATCGATAGCCCTCTTGCTAAAGAAGCTGATGTATGCTTAAGTACAGGAAATCCGGAAGAGGTCTGTATGTTATCGTTAACCCCTACTACCTCAACCACAACAATGACTGTCATTGGTGATTTATTAGTGGTGCTTACCATGAAACAAACAGGTTTTAGCATAACAGATTATGCAAAACGTCACCATGGTGGATATCTAGGAGAAAAATCCAGAGGTTTATGCGCAAAGTAATAGGAATAGGAGAAACCATTTTAGATATTCTCTTTAAAGAGAACCAAATTGCAGCTGCTGTCCCCGGCGGTTCTATTTTTAACGGACTTCTTTCTTTAACTCGTTTAGGTGTACCCGTAAGCTTCGTTGGAGAACTCTCTGAAGATAAAGTGGGTTCATTGATACTAGACTTTATGAAGCAAAATGGGATAGAGACCCAACATATCAGCCGGAATACAAACCAAAAATCCCCGATATCTTTGGCGTTTTTATCTGATAAAGAAGAGCCTACCTTACTTTATTACAAAGACTACTCCAATCAGAAACTCTATGTGGACTTACCGGAGATTAATGCGAACGACATTGTACTCTTTGGTTCGTATTATGCACTCAACCCGGAACTAAGAGAAAAAACAAAGGAGATTCTTCAGCAGGCAAAAGATAACAATGCCATCATTTATTACGATCCTAATTTTAGGAATTCACATAAAGCGGAGGCCTTGAAGTTAAACTCAACCATCATAGAGAACTTGGAGTTTGCGGATATTGTACGAGGTTCCATCTACGACTTCGAGAATATGTATCAGTTGAAAGATTCGCTAGACATTTATCGTAATAAAGTGGCCTTTTATTGTTCTAATTTCATCTGCACTGCCGGATCAGAAGCCCTTGATTTATATACCTCAACACTAAAGAAGAGCTATACTCCCCCATCGGTTACTGTGATTAGCACTCTTGGAGCCGGAGACAATTTCAATGCCGGTATTATTTATGGGCTATTAAGAGAAAATATAGGACGAGAAGAGTTAGATGCTCTTTCTGAAGAGAAATGGGATAAACTGATTCATTATGCTCTCTTATTCTCGTCAGAAGTTTGCAAAGACTACTCTAATTCCATCTCCCAAATCTTTGCAAATCAATATCTATTAGAAGATACACAACAGTTGCTCTATTAAACAAACAACCCTCTATCCAACGATCCCAGACCGACAGCTCATCGGTCTGGGTCAAAACCGTTGTCTGTCCCAGACCTTTTGCTGTTCTAACCCAGACCGATTTATTTCTTTATCCTACCCTGATAGGAATAAATCGTTTCTAGTCTTCTGTCAACTCAGTAAAATCAAGACAATAAAAGAATATTCTTTTATTTACAAATAAAAAGAAGTACAAAAGATAGATAACTCATTAATTATCGTACCTTTGCAACGAATTTAACGAGAAAACATTTGATGAATACATTTGAAATGCTTGGCGTGTCTAGTCAGATACATCAAGCGATTAAAGAAATGGGCTTTGAAAATCCCATGCCGGTACAACAAGAGGTTATACCGTATTTACTTGGAGAAAATAATGATATCATAGCTTTAGCCCAAACAGGTACCGGAAAAACCGCCGCTTTTGGACTTCCTATCGTACAAAAAACAGACGTAGATAAACGTCATCCCCAATCCTTAATATTAGCGCCTACCCGTGAATTATGCCTACAAATAACCAAAGACCTGACTCAATATGCTAAATATGTAAAAGGGCTTAATATTGTAGCCGTATATGGTGGAGCTCCTATTGAAGCACAAATTAAAACCATTAAACGAGGGGTACACATTATTGTAGCTACACCCGGACGTCTTATTGACTTAATGCACCGAAAAACTGTATCCTTAAGCACTGTAACGAATGTGGTGTTGGATGAGGCTGATGAAATGCTCAATATGGGCTTCACAGAAAGCATCAATGAAATTTTAGCCGAAGTACCCAAAGAGCGTAATATGTTGCTATTCTCAGCAACCATGAGTCGTGAAATTGCATCCATAGCTAAGAACTACCTGAATCATCCTAAAGAGGTGACCATAGGACGAAGAAATGAATCTACTTCTACGGTACAACATATTGCGTACACCATACAAGCAAAAGATAAATATGCTACATTAAAACGCATAGTGGACTTTAATCCTACTATTTATAGCATCATCTTCTGCCGTACACGAAAAGAAACGCAAGAGATTGCTGATAAATTGATGAAAGATGGGTATGATGCCGATTGTCTACACGGAGAACTTTCTCAGGCACAACGCGATTTAGTGATGCAGAAGTTCAGATTAAAACATCTGCAACTTTTAATAGCTACAGATGTTGCCGCCAGAGGATTAGATGTAGATCATTTAACTCACATCATTAACTACAGCTTACCGGAAGATACGGAAATCTACACCCATAGAAGTGGGCGTACCGGAAGAGCAGGCAGAACAGGTATTTCTGTTGCTTTATGTAATCTGCGCGAAAAGGGTAAGCTCCGTAGAATTGAAAAAATCATTGGAAAGCAATTTCAACACGAAGAGGTACCTACCGGAAGGGCCATCTGTGAAAATCAACTGATACACATCATTGATACCATTCAACAAGTGGAGGTAAATCAGGAAGAGATTAAAGACATCATCCCGTTAGCCTATCAAAAATTAGAAGATTTAAGCAAGGAAGAACTGATACAACGTGTAGTTTCATTACAGTTTAATAGTTTATTGGACTATTATAGAAACAACAATGAAATTGAAACTGCTAAGGATTCCGGAAATAGAAATAATTCGGAAACAAGATCAGGACGAAATAACCGTGCGGCAGAAACCGGATATAAGCGTATTTTCATCAGCTTAGGCAAGAACGACCAATTCTCCCCACACTCTTTATTGGATTTATTAAATAATAACACCAAGAAACGCATCGATTTAGGACGAATTGACATTATGCGTAATTTTTCCTTTTTTGAAGTAGAAGAAGCTGAAGCTGAATTCACAGTTAGCATTCTCAACAAGAAACGATGGAATGGAAATAAAATAACAGTGGAATTTGCCGAAAGCAAAGCCAACGAAGGTGAATTCTCACCAAAGAAAAAGCGAAAAACAAATCGCACTGAACGAGGATATACAGCTGCCAGAGGACCTAAAAGGAATAAAAAAGGACAGTGGAAAAAACATTTTGAATCGGTAAATTAAAAACCAGATTCTCCGTTTTATAAAATAGGGGCTGAATGCAAAAACATTCAGCCCCTATTTTATATTCCTAAAAACCTATTTTAAATTATCTTTTCAACTCTTTCAGTAGATAAATCAATGTAGGGAAATGATCACTATATCCATTTAAAAAAGTTGTACCCGAGAAAGTCCGTAAAGGATACCCTTTTTTCTTTCCCTCTTTCTGTAATAAGAAGTCACGGTTAAATACTTCCGCCTTCCAAAATTTCAACGTGCCATAATCTTTCCCCAGTAAGGAATGAGAAACAATGATTTGATCAAACAGGTTCCATTTATCTTGATAAGCTAAAGAACCTACACCTTGATCGTGCAATTGCCACATGGTATTAAACCATCCTTGGGGTTCAACGTCTTTTTGATTTCGCTTAGCATTCAGCACCACACGTGTGCTCTTATTCTCAGGATCATCATTCAAGTCCCCCATAAAAACGATTTTAGCCGTAGGGTCAATCTGATACAATGAATCGGAAATATGATTAACGACACCAGCTGCCACTTCTCGATTATCAGAGCCTTTCCCTCCATAACGCGAAGGCCAGTGAGCCACTATGACATGAAGAGGTTCTCCTGCTAAAATACCACTTACCACCAAATGGTCGCGCGTACGCATATCGGGTTTATCAGGATGACGATAAACATGAATGGCTGAATGAGTTAATTGAAATAAGCTAGGATTATATATCAGTCCCACATCAATTCCTCTCCAGTCCGGAGAATCATAATGTACTACCTGATAATTCCTGTCGGCTATCAATTTATTCTTTACTAAATCTTCAATTACGATACGATTCTCTATCTCAGATAGTCCTACTATGGCCGGACCAACCGGAGTGACTTCCTTGCCTAACTTTTCAATGACAGAAGCAATATTGTCTTGCTTTTTTTGATACTTCTCCTTTGTCCAAGCATACGATCCTCCCGGCGTAAATTCATCATCTCCCGGATTATCCGGATCGTCTTCCGTATCAAAAAGATTCTCTACATTGTAAAAAGCAATGCAATAAGCTCCATATTGTTTTTGCGCTTGAGCCCCGCTCCCCATAAGAAACAGGACAATCAAGACGGATGCGATTCTTTTCATCATAAACCATTAAGTTTCTATAAAAGGGTACTATGCGAGTATATTCTCACATCATACCCTCTATGTTATTTTTTTTCAGAGATTCTAATGTCATCTAAGCGAATTCCTGCTGTATTATCCCCTCCTTTTACAGAGAATTCAAGTCCTAAATTAGAAACAGCAGGTATATTCTCTAACGTAAAATCGGTGAATGCATTATTCTCTCCTGCCTGAGTACTGGGCAATGTTCTAACATCCTCATTAATCTTAACTTTGATAGCAGATAAATCTTGTGGTCCATTAGCTGCCAATTTAAAAGTTAGAATTAAATCCTTCCCGGCCGAAGTATCAATATTCTTTATCTTAAAGTGATTATCATGACCGGCACCAAACCAAATATGCCCATCTATTTTACTTGTATTTCTTAACATACCAGACTTAAAACTCACTTCATATTCAATGACTCCGGTTACTCCATCAGCATATTCTTTATACTCAACAGCAAAATCTTCTACTTTAGTAGAAGGAGATCCGGGTTTCAACTTAGTAAACCCTTCATAGAACAGATCCTCTCCCGGAGTGGGTTCAGGATCTGGATCAGGCTCTACCCCTCCCGGAGTTTCCGGAGTAATTATAATCGTACCATCGTTCTTCTGAATCGTGATATTATCAATGCGCATCCCTTTATCGTTTCCGGAGGTTGATTTAAACTCAATCGTCAAATTCTCCTTAGCCGGAATATCTTTTAATGTAATGGTACGGAATTTATTTCCATCACCTGCATCCTTAGATACCGGAATACTCTCTATCTGTCTATCTTGACCATCTACTACTGCAACAATAACATTCAAATCAGTAGCTTCACCATCTTCATATAAGTTGGCCGCAATATCATACGATAACACCAGATTCTCACCTCCGGCTGTATTGATTCCTTCAATCTTCAAAGAAGCCTCACTATTGGCCGGAAGCCATACGTGAGCATTTCCACTTAAAGCACGAATATCCGCTCTTCCTGAAGCATCGCTATAGGTTACATCTTTATTGTCATAGCCGGTATATTCTGCAATTTTAGGTCTAGCCCCTGCATCACCGGAATCAAATGTCTCTTTAAAGAAGGCATCACCACTAGGCTCAGGCGTAGGACCTTCTTTACCAAAGTCAATCAAGTCGGTTTCTACTTCACGAATCAGGAATTGCCAAGTCCCATTGAATCGCCCTAAAATTCCTTGAATATCCCCATATCCTTCGGGCAATATTTTATTAGAGAAATTAGCATAGCTACTGGAACGAACCATTATACTGTTTCCTTTAGCGTCCTTAATAAATTCCTCACCATATCCTTCTTCTTTTGCAAAGGTATTCTTTCCTCCATTTTGAAAATAGACATCGTTGATACGCACAAAGGTATTTACGTGTTTATCTGAAAGTTGATCAATGGTCAATACGGTTGGATTTACCTCTTTAGTAGGCCATCCATTTAAGAAAATATGAGTTTTAGCTATCTCCCAGGGAATACGATTCGCTTGAGTTCCTTTATAAGCAATCTGGAATTCACCTCCATATTTCACCATATATAAACCGTGCAACTCAATGAAAACCTCCTGACCTACTGCAAATGTAGTGAACATTGAATTTTGATCTAATCCGATATTGATTCCCCCGGTTTTATCTTCTACATAAATTTGCTTATAAATATTCCCGGACTTATCATTGCCCGTTACTGTGGCTTGAAGTACATAATCATACTCAATTAGTTGAGTTTCATCTCCTTTTGCATACCTTTCCTTTAATTCCGCTATGGTGATATTAGGCTCTCCTTCATATTGAGGCTCAAGCAATGGAGGTGCATCAAAATCGCGTGAGCAAGAGAAGAAAATGATTGAAAAGATAAGCAGTGTTATTATTTTATTTATTGTTTTCATATAGCGTTTTACTTTTGGTTTTATCAGAATAACTGTTTTTAAAAACGGTAGCTTGCATTTAAGTAGCAGTTTATACCTTGCATATAGAAATATTTAGATCCAAATTTATCAGGATAGGAAGTATCTATACGACCTTGTTCATAACCACCGGTCTTAATATTTCTTCGGTTCAAGATGTTATTAATGGAAAAGTTAAAGTTTAATTGATTATTATTGTTCAGATAAAAAATCTTACCGATAGATAGGTCTACAGTATAAGCACTACCATAACGTTCCTGATGAGTCAATTTTTTATACGCCTCATATTCCGGACTTTCAACGGGAGCAATACCTACATAATTTGAAGCCAACCTGCGTAAAGGAGATATTTCCACATAATTTCTTGCAATCCCATTGATGTTCAAACCCAAGAACCAATAATCATAGAAATAATTGATTCCTATTGTCCCGGCCATCTGGGGAGTAGCTCCCACATAATAATTCTTCAAATAAACTTTCTCTTCTTGATCTACTATTTTCCCGTTCTCAGAATTAAGAGTTCCCGTTGGATTATTGTTGTAATAATATTCGCCAAGGGTACCGGCCAAATCAAAATTCCAATTCTCATTTAACCTGTAATTCATTCCCAATTCAACCCCTCTATGTACTTTATCAATACCGGTCAACACGTGATTAACAAATGTTTTTTGCAAATCGTGGTAATAACTAATACGATGCATATCATCGAAGAAGTTCGTCTGATATAAACTAACTCTTCCTGTTATTGAAGGAGCAGAGAATACATAACTAACTTCCGCATTAAATATTTTTTTGCTCTCTAAGTTTTTAGGAGCCAAATCAGATATACGAGGTGATATGTAGGCAATATCTGCATAAGGAGCGTGTGTAGTATAAGCCAAATTAGCCATCAAGAAATGCCGTCCGTTAATCTTATAGGTTAACCCGGCTTTCAGGCCAAAATCGACAAAACTGTGTTTTTTCCCGTTTCCATAAGAGTTATTAGGAAAACGTCCATTCTTCATCTTTCCTCTACGTTGAAAATCAGTATAAGTGAACTTTGCACCATAATAGAAATCAATGTTTCTATACTTATACTCATTCTGAATCCACGCATTAGCCGATTGTATGTTGATGCGATAATCATATCCAAAGACATCATCCTTATACGCTTTACGATCCGGTTTATTTAGGTCATTTTGAATGGTAAAAGAGTCACCCGGGAAATCTCTTTCTGCAAACTTGTCAATATCCAGTACATAAGGAGCTCCAAGCAAGTCATCTACCGTTTTAAATTGGCGAGACTGTGTATAACGTAAGCCTACTCCTCCTGTTAGGTAGTTATTCTTTCCTATAACTGTATTTAAGGTAGAGTTTAACGATAATTCCCATAAATCTCTACGACGTTCTTCCACCATATACACTGCAGATTCGTTACCAGTCATTCCTACTATCTTATTAGCCATAAACATATCATCCCAATTTACTTGGGTAAAACTTCGATTATCGCTTCTCCACAAATATTCATAATAGTCTCTTACACC
>CAZFXK010000007.1:16728-47442 GCA_964522975.1 uncultured Bacteroides sp.
ACCGGAGATCCATAGGTAACAAACGACAAGCTATGACGTCCATTATCCCATTGCTTCTCAGCGCCAATGGCATAGGATATGTTTTCATAAAACAACCCATCAACATTTCCCCGATCTGAATAGCGTCCACCTACTAATACATTGAAAGCCCAACCATCATCACGAAGTCCGGTTGCATAACTGGCCATACCACGTAAATAATAGTTTCGGTTGGTATAAGACACGGTTACTTTGCCTCCCTTACTGTAGTTTCCTGAACGCATATTAATATTTTCCGAAACTCCAAGATTACCAAAAGTAAAAGCAGAAGGAGAAAATCCACTCTCCGAGGTTCCATTACGTGTAGCATCATTAATGGCTCCAATCGATGAGTAATTAAACACTCCCCGATATTGATCATTAAATTCTACTCCATTAATGAATTTAGATTCATAGGTGTTATCATACCCACGAACCTTAAACCTAAACGGAGATAATTGATAAGATACGTTATTTAAATATTGATCGTTGGAAAGAATAACCATTGTACTTACATCTTGAGATAACCCTCCTCCATCATCGTCAGCTAACATATCTTCATTTATAACTCCTACCAGCCCTAAGTCTTCAGAAACCTCTTTAACGATTACTTCAATCGGATCGAGTCTATTGAAGTCGGTTGCTGAAATTCTAACCGGAATTTCTTTAGCCATTACCTGTGCCCCACTTAAGGAAAGAACATCTTCTCCGGGTTTTACATTACCGAATCGAAATTCACCTTCCATATCAGTCGTTGTTGTATAATTATGTCCTCGCAAAATTACAATAACCCCCGATACAGGTTCACCGGTATTGGCATTAATGATACTTCCCGATAGATCTTGGCTTCGTTGAGCGAAGACAGATATAGAGAAAAGTAACATCAGTGCTGTAAAAAAATTGTGTTTCATACGTTTTCAGTTCTATTAATAGTTCTTATCATTCCAACCCTTTGCACACCAAAAGTTTAGTAAATGAGAGGGAATACCTCTAAGGTATCCCCTCCCGGTTTATATTTAAGTTTGAATTTATTCAAAAGTGATATCATCAACAAGAAGATCGTATTTAACATCTTTGTCTTTTTCTGTTTTACCCACTTTTAATGCAAATAAATTATTTCCTGCAGCAGAATTCAGAGTAAGTTCACTAACATCTAAAGTCACTTTAACCCACTCTCCTTTTGTATCGATTGATCCTTTATAATCATTAGCTTTTGTAGGTTCAAGTGTCTTGGGTCCAGTACAATTTTCTAAGTTATAGCATTTATAATCAATACCCATTGTAGTTCCAGTCCCTACATAAACATTTAATGATAATGACTTATTCTGAGTTGTACCGTTTATGTAGAAAGTAATTTTCGAAGGTTTTTCGGGTAGTGCGTCTTTGACAGTTGCTGTAAAGGTGTAATCGTTCTTAGTAGGAGATCCTTTCAATTGTAAAGCAGAAGACCCTTCACGTCCTCCATCTAAACTTTGTGAAGCATAACCATTTTTACTCAATCCATATTGATTTAAGCTTCCTGTAAATGCGGTCCAGTCCTCAAAATCAGAACCCGGGA
Organism: uncultured Bacteroides sp.; assembly: GCA_964522975.1. Taxonomy (GTDB): domain Bacteria; phylum Bacteroidota; class Bacteroidia; order Bacteroidales; family Bacteroidaceae; genus Bacteroides_E. The sequence continues at coordinate 18,305 of CAZFXK010000007.1, forward strand.
AAAGAAGATTTTGATCCGGTGTTACTCCTTTACCTTCTTGTTTCACTACTATCTCAACCGGAGTTGTTGCAGCATCTGCACGAGTAGTTACCTTTGGTGCAATGATTACTTTCCCTGTACGAGCTGTAGAAGTTGGATTTTCTGTAACTTTAAGAGTGAAAGCACCGGATCCTGTAGCAGTTGGGGTTTCCAGTGTAATCCAATTCTCACTTGTCGTAGCTTCCCATGTTAGCGTTGCAGGAGCAGTAACATTGATTACTTTTGAATCAGCAGTTGCTCCAAAATCTAATGCTTTGTCCGCATCGGGTATGGTTATGTCTCCTTCTTCACCGCCGCCTTCAGGATCAATGGTTACATCCCCTCCAGGTACATCTACCCAATCTGTAATAGTTCCTTGGGGAGAAGCTAAAACCGAACCATCAGAGGTTAACGAAACCGTATAAGTTACACGTTTGCCACTCTCTAAAGACAGTGTTTCCGGAGTCCAAGCCTTAAACTTTATACTACCTAGCTCAAACACAAAAGAGGTGTTTGCCATATCTTGATCCGGCAATACAATTGCCCGGATAATGGCACCTGCATCTGTTTTAGTAGCAGTTAAATTCAATATTTTCGTTGTTGTTCCTTCTAAAGCTACAACTCCATCTTTCAAAGACATCGTACCGGTAGGTATAAAGCCATCTGCCGCTAATTTAAGATTAGCTAAATCACCTAAATCAGCTTCTCCCGTAATCTCTAATACAATTTGAGCCAATTGGTGTGTAAATTGTAACGGAACCTCTTTATTGTCTCTGTTGTGTCCCTTAGCATTATTAGAATACAAAAAATCAATTTTCGATAAATTCGATTGATCTTCGGTATTAATAGACAAGCTATAATCCGTTATAGTCTCAACATAAGGATAATAGGCAATAAAATCTAATTTATTACCCTCTTTCTCAAAGATAATGGCATCGTCATCAGAAGCAGGAGTAAAATCACCCGATTCACCAACAGAAACCGTAGTGTACTTTGCATTTCCTTTATAAATAGCAGCCTCTTCTAATGCTTGATCAGCTTTGAGAGCATAGATACCAATGGCATCTTCCTTGTCCCAATTATTCTCAGTTACACGAGTTGATGGCTTTGCGACAGTTGCTTTAAACTGAGCACTTAATTCATGGTTTTTTCCATAGCCAAAATCGTGATCGTCATCTGACGAACAGGACATCATAAATCCAACAAGTAAAGTTGAAATAAACAATAATTTAAATAAATTCTTCATATTTGATAGATTTTTGTTGATTAAGACACTTTATTGCATAAAAACACTTCATTTTCACTTTAATTATAAACCCAGAAAGAAGAATCAATACTTTCTTTTTCTTTTTTAGACAAAGAAGGAAAGAAAGTAAATCCGGTTTTCTTCTCCAACTCAACAACTGTTTTTTCATAACTCCTCAAGGCATTCGGTGATTCCTTATTCTCCATTTCAAAGCCTATGGTATAGACTTTCCCCTCTTTTTCTTGCATCAAGACTTTATAGTATGAAGTTGGAACAGCAGCCTCTCTACCTGACTTATCTTTTGTCCAAGTTATTTCTGCTGGTGGCGTAGGAACAATAGCTCCTGTAACTACAAAAAGCGTATCATAACCCTTTTTTACTCTATCCGACCACTCACGAAGCTGAATCTCTAGTTCATTCCATTTTTTCTGATTTAATCCCGCCTTTTGTGCCGTCATATTCGTATAATAAAAGGTTTGAACGTTTGCTTCCGTAGAGCAAAGTCGGTCTGCACTGGCTATTTGATGCCCTCGGTCGTATTTTAGTCTATTATAATCTGCCCAAGCACTTTTCAAATTGGGTTGATCTTTACTTGGGAAAGCCGGATCGTATTGCCATTTATCCGTTCTTTTTACCACCTTCTTAGTATAATAAGGATGCAAGGGATAGGCCACCCAGTGAGATAGTTTATAATAAGGATCGTAATAAACGGTATAATTGCGAATTAATCCACTTTCATTAGAGCGAGTGCCGGCAGAAGACAGATAATGAACTGCGATTTCAGCATTAAATTTGGAGTCTGTTATATCAGGCCACTCCGAAAATCCACCATTCTCTGGAATGGGTTTCTCCTCTTCCTCTCCTTTAGTTCCATTCAACTCCAGTGTAAAGGTATAGTTTTTCCCTTTTTCTAAATTACCAAGCTTTCCTTGTGTCTTTAAATGGAAAGGGTAAGTCAATCCCTCTTTTGTTGTAATTACAATTTTGGCTTGATCAAGATTGGACTCAGGAATAACCATAGCCTCAACCAATAAATGCTTATCTACAGAAGAAGGATATAATGCAACACTTTGCACTTGATTTACATCTAAAATTTTTCCGGTTTCCAAAGAGAAGTTAGCAACAGTAGGTAGTCCTACTAATTCTATCTTTTCAATTTGCCCAGGTTTTAAAAACCCTTCTTTTTTATCCGGATAAATGGCAAGCGTAAGCAAGGCAAGCTGCCTTTCAAATTGCAAGGTAGGCCGGATTCCGGACTGATTACTAATTCCCTTTACATTGTCAGCATAAAGTAAGTCGATATCGGAAAGAAACCTTTGATCTTGTATGTTTATTTTGTATTTAAAATCGAGAATACCTTTCTGATAGGGATAATAAGCAATTAAATCTATTTCTTTTCCTTCGGGGTAATAAATCACATCAGAAGTTGTAAATACCCCATTACCTACCGTACTAAATAATTGATTATTTAAATTGTCTAATAAGCCTTCATCCAAAGAAAGATTTGACTCTTTTCCAAACACCCCGATTTGATCTTCCTCATCCCAAGAAGAGCCGGACACACGTGTGGTTGGATTCACCTCTCCCAATAATTGTATAGGCCGCTTATTTACAGATAAAGGTTTATCTTCATTCTCACAGCCAACCATTAGCAGCAACAGAATAAAGAGTGAAAACAAGCTAAATTTCTTCAAATTCATAGATTTAATTATTTATTCATTATAATTGGACAATAAATATAAGCAACAAAAAACAATAATTGAATATTTACAGCATATTTATCCTACAAAAAACCCAAAAATCTCAGTCATCCTAATCTTTCTTCTGTACCTTGTGTACCAATTGCTACAAAGGTATAGAGTATAACAACAACCTAGCTATATTTGTTTAACATTCTTTATTAAACTTATGTTACGTTCTGATTAAGGCAATAGAAAGCCTCTCTTTAGTGTAAAGAATAAATCATAGAAAGTAATATTTCGAAGAGGAAATAAATCAATAAAACATTCAACTAAAAAAACTTTATTTCTTTGCAGCGTGTGGATAATCAATGGTATAATGCAAACCCCGACTTTCTTTGCGCTCAATTGCCTGCCTCATGATAAGATACCCCACATTAACCATATTACGCAACTCACAAATTTCACGAGAAACCACACTACGTTTAAATAGGGACTCCGTTTCTTCATAAATAATATCCAAACGCACCCACGCACGCTTCAATCGCAGGTTGCTGCGTACGATACCCACATAACTACTCATAATTTGATTTACCTCTTTCATACTCTGGGTAATTAACACCATTTCCTCAGGTAAACGAGTTCCTTCGTCGTTCCAAATGGGAATGTCCTCACAAAAATCATACGTGGTAATTTTTGAAAGTGCATGCTTGGCCGCAGCATCGGCATAAACCACTGCTTCAATCAAAGAATTAGAAGCCAAACGGTTTCCTCCATGAAGTCCTGTACGAGAACATTCTCCCACAGCATATAATCTGGAAATAGAAGACTCTCCGTCCAAATCAACCATTATTCCCCCACATAAATAGTGCGCAGCAGGAGCTACCGGAATATAATCCTTGGTCAGGTCTATGCCTAAGCTTAGACATTTTTGATAGATATTAGGAAAGTGTTTTTTAGTTTCCTCAGCATCTTTATGAGTTACATCCAAATAGACATGGTCTTCTCCCCTGTTTTTCATCTCATTATCTATTGCACGGGCTACGATATCACGAGGAGCTAATGAAAGACGCTTATCGTATTTCTGCATAAATTCCTTGCCATCCATCGTACGAAGAATCCCACCATAGCCTCGCATCGCTTCGGTAATCAAGAAAGAGGGACGATCACCCGGATGATAAAGGGCCGTAGGGTGGAATTGAACAAACTCCATATCTTTAACCGTACCCTTTGCTCTATAAACCATGGCAATACCATCCCCGGTTGCTACTAAAGGATTAGTCGTAGTTTGGTAGATTGCACCTACTCCACCGGTTGCCATAAGAGTAACCTTAGCCAAGAAGGTATCAACTCGACTCTTTGTTAAATCCAGAATATACGCACCGTAACACTCAATATCCGGAGTTTGACGGGTAACCGTTTTTCCTAAATGATGCTGTGTCAAGATTTCAATGGCAAAATGATTTTCATACACCGTAATGTTAGGATGCATTTTTATGGCTCGAATTAAGCTTTCCTGTATTTCTGCACCTGTGTTATCTTTATGGTGTAATATTCTATGCTCCGAATGTCCTCCTTCCCGATGAAGGTCAAAAGTTCCCTCTTCCGTCTTGTCAAAATGAACACCCCAATGTATCAGTTCCTCAATTTGAGAGGGAGCATTGCGCACCACTTTCTCCACCGCTGCCCGATCACTGATCCAATCTCCTGCAATCATTGTATCCTCAATGTGCTTCTCAAAATTGTCAACCAACTTATTGGTAACCGAAGCTATCCCACCTTGGGCGAAATAGGTATTAGCCTCTTCTAATTCAGTCTTGGCTATTAGTGCAACGGAGCCTTTATCTGCCACTTTTAAGGCAAAACTCATTCCTGCCACACCGGAACCAATTACCAAAAAATCATATTTTTTAACCATAGCATTACTCTTCTTTTCTTATTCCCTCAATACAAAAATAAGAAATAACTTTTTTGCTAGTCCATATTGTTGCCATTAAATTACTAAATCATTATCTTGCAGGCTAAAATCGACATCATATGGATCGTATTTTTCATGTTCGCACCCCCTATACACAAATTGTTTTTTTAATTCTGCTAAGCATCCTGAGTTTTTACTTTCTCTGGACTCAAAGTGGAATCTTAGCAGCTATTGTTATGGTATTATTAATCATTGTCATTGAACGCATCATCAACAGTTCATACATCATAACAAAAGAGGGACAACTGATTGTTTCAAAGGGTCGGTTTTCAAAAAAACTCATCATCCCCATAACAGACATTACAGAAATTCAAAAATGCAGAAGTATGAATTTTGGCAAATTTCATTTGGAAGAGTATCTATTACTTAAATACCAACCCAACAAGCATATGGCCTTAATGCCTACCCGAGAAGAGGATTTTTTAAATGAATTAGCAAAACATTATAAGGAAAGATAAAACCATGAATTATCAAGTAGCCATTATTGGAGGTGGCCCTGCAGGTTATACTGCTGCAGAGAAAGCCGGAAAATCAGGCTTAAAAGTCATCCTTTTTGAAAAAGAAAAAATAGGAGGAGTTTGCCTGAACGAAGGATGCATTCCCACTAAAACCCTCCTCTATAGTGCCAAGCTATACCAACAAGCTTTAGACAGTAAACCCTATGGCATTTCCATTCCGGAAGCTTCCTTTGATTTAAAGCGTATGATGACCCGGAAGAACAAGACCACGCGTAAACTGACTTTAGGCATAAATAATAAACTTAAAGAGGCCCAAGTTACAATTGTACAAGGCTTTGCTCAAATCGTGGATTCACACACCATTCATTGTAATGATGCGACTTATACTTTCGATAACTTATTCATTTGTACCGGATCTACAGCTATTACTCCACCCATTAAAGGATTAGCAGACATATCCTATTGGACCCACAAAGAGGCTCTTGAAGTGAAAGAACTGCCTCAATCTTTAATCATCATTGGAGGAGGAGTCATCGGTATGGAGTTTGCTTCCTTATTCAACTCATTAGGCGTAGCGGTTACCATTATAGAACAGATGGATGAGCTATTAGGGAATATGGATAAAGAATTAACGGCTCTACTCCGTGAAGAATATGCCAAAAGAAAACTCTCCTCTTTCATAGGCACCACAGTGACTGCCGTTGAATCAACCGCTGATAACAGAATTGTTGTGCATTATGAAAATAGTGAAGGCAAACACACGCAGGAAGCCGACCAACTCTTATTGAGTGTAGGAAGAAAGCCCCAACTAACCGGATTTAACTTGGAAAACCTAATATTGGATAAAACGGAACAAGGAAGAATAAAGATAAACCGACAGATGCAAACCTCACAACCTCACATCTTTTTATGTGGAGACGCAAACGGAAAATCTTTATTGGCCCATACTGCCATACGTGAAGCGGAAGTCGCCATCCATACTATTCTTTCAAAAAAGGATGAAATGAATTATCAAGCCATTCCAAGTGTAATTTACACCAATCCGGAGTTTGCCGGAGTGGGAGAAACAGAAGAATCGCTTAACACAAAAGGAATTGAATATAGAAAAGTAACCCTTCCTTTGGCTTATTCCGGCAGATTTGTTGCAGAGAACGAACGCACCAATGGCATGTGTAAATTGCTATTCTCTAAAGATGATACACTGATTGGTGCCCACGTTTTAGGCAATCCGGCTTCTGAAATCATAACCTTGGCAGCAATGGCCATAGAACTGAAATTAAAAGCAGACGAATGGAATAAGTGTTTATTTCCACATCCAACAGTGGGTGAAATATTTAAAGAGGCTTTACAGTAATGCTCAGAAAACTTATCTCTTTCTCCTTTTTATGGATCTACCTCTGCCTTCCCCTTCAGGCTCAAAAATTAGCAGAGCAAATAGAAGGGTTACTACACGATTTGCCCAAAGGATCGGAAGTCGGAATCTCTATTTACGACCTAACCGACAAAAAACAGGTGTATCAGTATCGCCAAGAGAAGTTATGCCGACCGGCCTCTACTCAAAAGCTGCTAACGGGAATTACTGCATTAGATTTACCTCAAGCCGATGAGCCTTTTCTTACGGAAATCTGGACCAATGGTGAAATCAAGAGAGATACCCTATATGGAGACTTATATATTATAGGTGCATTTGATCCTGAATTTAATGAAGAGAGTATGAATGCATTGGTTCGTCAAGTCATGGATTACCCTATCCGGGCCATTAAAGGGAAAATTTATGGAGACACCTCCATCAAAGACTCTCTTTACTGGGGAAGTGGATGGGCTTGGGATGACACACCTAATGCCTTTCAACCCCATTTGTCGCCTCTAATGTACTGCAAGGGGGTAGTAACCTACACTGTCACTCCCTCTTCTGCCGGAAATCCGGGTTCCGTTTTATGCACTCCTAAAAGTTCTTTCTACAAACTAAAAAACAGTTCAAAAAGTCACACTCCTCAAGCCGGAAAGTTCCGGTTTACCCGCGATTGGATGCATAATGACAACACCTTATTAATAAGTGGTAATATAGCCTCCACCCAACACGGAAAAATCAATCTTTACCAACCTGAGGTTTTTTTCATCTACTCCTTTGTTGAAAAGTTATTGCAAAATGGAGTATCCACATCCGGAGCATTCTCTTTCAATGAATTCACAAAAACTTCATCAGCTAAAAGATTGGCTCAATGGAGCACCCCCATGTCCAAAGTTCTCAAAGAGATGATGAAAGAGAGTGACAACCTGAACGCTGAGGCAATGCTTAATAGAATAGCCAGACAAACAACCGGAGAGAAAAAGGGAACGACTAAAGACGGACTAGCAGCCATTAAACGAACCATTGAAAAAGTGGGGCTTAATCCATCCGACTATCGACTGGCTGATGGTTCGGGATTATCTAATTATAATTATGTTTCCCCAGAGTTGTTAGTTGCTTTCCTTCGTTATGCCCACTCAAACACCCGAATATTCAAAAAACTATATGAATCGCTTCCCATTGCGGGAATAGATGGAACGTTAAGTTATAGAATGGGAGACGGAAAAACGTTCAAGAATGTACGTGCAAAAACAGGAGCCATTAGTGGTATCTATACTTTAGCCGGCTACTTAAAAGCTAAAAACGGACATATCATTGCTTTTGCCATTATGAATCAAAATGCATTAGGCGGAAAAAAACCCCGTTCTTTTCAAAACGAGGTTTGTCGTATATTATGTGAATAAATTAAACTTCACTTCATTTATTCAACCCATTTTCATTTAATGAAATCACCCCAGTTTGTATTTCTCATATCTCCGGTGCGATTTAAAGTGACGTGCATACCCAAAGCCGCCTCCAATCTATGAGGAGTCTGCATTTTATCTCCTGCTAATTTCATATAATCACTTAATAGCTCTTTATAATCAGGATGAACACACTTCTCAATAATCTCTTGAGCACGCTCTTTAGGCGATTTGCCTCTTAAATCTGCAACTCCTTGTTCTGTGGCAATGATATTTACAGAATGCTCGCTATGATCCAGATGAGACACCATAGGTACAATGGCACTAATTTTACCCTCTTTAGCTGTTGAAGGACAAGTAAAGATCGAAATATAAGAATTACGGGTAAAGTCTCCCGATCCCCCTATACCATTCATCATACGAGTTCCTCCAATGTGAGTTGAATTCGCATTACCATAAATATCAACCTCAATGGCAGTATTAATAGCAATGATTCCTAAACGGCGGATAACTTCCGGGTTATTTGAAATTTCAGAAGGACGAAGGACTAACTTATCCTTAAAGAATTCAATATCATCGTAAATACCCTGTAAGCAATCATTAGTTACCGTTAAAGAACAAGTACTACCAAACTTAATCCGCCCTTCACGCATTAAACTCACTACCGAATCTTGCAATACCTCAGTGTACATTTCAAAAGGAGGGATAGTGGTACTTCGGCCTAAAGCGCCTAATAGTGCATTAGCAATATTACCAACACCCGATTGTATGGGTAAAAACTCTTGTGGGATAATACCCTTTTTCATATCTGAAACCAAAAAATCGGCAACATTCTGACCAATTTGATCAGTAACCGCATCAGCTTGACTGAAAGATCGTGCTTCATCAGGCCAATTCGTTTCAACAACACCGACTATTTTTTTAGGATCCACTTGTACATAAGGTTTTCCAATCCGGTCACTGGGTTTATAAATTCCTATCTCTTTCCGGAATGGAGGCTTATCCAACTCATACACATCGTGTAATCCCTTCATATTTTTGCTGTGAGCGCTATTCAACTCAACGATGATTTTATCAGCTAAGCGACAAGCTGTAGGAGAAATACCACCCGCAGCGGTTAAGTAGATTTTCCCATCCGGAGTTAGCTCACAAGCTTCAATGATTGCCATGTTTATTTTACCAAAGAAGCCATAACGCAACTCTTGCGCCATCTGCGAAAGATGAATATCATTATAGGCAATCTCCCCATTATTTACTGCCACACGAAAATCTCGATTCGTAGTGTACGGTGCACGATAGCGCATGGCTTTTGCCTTAGACAACACACCATCACAAGCGTTCCCTGTGGATGCTCCTGTAAAAACACTGACTTGAAAAGGTTTTCCTTTAGCATGCTCTTCTTCAGCCAATCCGGCTAGAGCAGAAGTTACAGCTTTAGCTGTTCCTGCTGGAGTAAATCCGCTTAATGCGATGTTATCTCCATGTTTTATCATACGTGCAGCTTCTACTGCAGAAAGAATAGTATAAGACATTTTTTCTTGTTTTATTTGTTAAAAATATTTACGTTGTAAAATCTCAGACCAGATAATACCTTTTCGTATCTCTTCCTGAGATGAGACATCCACAATAGGCTCCACTTCAAATTCTTCCTCGTCCACTTTAATGTGTTCCCCATAAATCGTACTTACTCCTTCTTTAAGTCCAACATTAACCTTTTTATTGGAAATGTGAACTTGCTTTAAGGGCACCCTTTCTCCTCTAGCTTTCTCTTCCTCATAAGATATTGGTCCAGCTTCGTCAAACCATTCATCCAATTGGCCGTCTTCTTCGTGTTCCAAAGGCTTACCGGATTTTTCTGGTTTTTCAAGCTTATCCTTTTTTATGGCACTTATAACAGCTATGCTAAAAATAGCAAGAATGACTATTAATTGTATTAACGTATCCATAATACTTTGCTCTTTAATCATCAAATATAATACTATGCGAGATGTTTAACAACAATTAATTAATGATTTTTACCCAATAAAACACATTATATGAAAAAAATGACCGTATTTTAAAAAAGAATCCTCCCCATTCAAATTCAAAAAATAGAGGTCCCAGACCCATTGGTCTTCTCTCCCAGACCGATGCCCTTTAGGTCTGGGAGAGAGGAGGCTTAGGTCTGGGATCGAATTAAACAAGAAAAAGCGAAGGGAAAAAAGCTGCACCTTTTGTCTTAACATTTGCAATTCTTATCAGTATATATACTCAATTTATGTTGCTTATATTCTATCTTTGTCATGCAATTATCAAACATAAACAAGAATGAATAAATCAAAAGGAGCAGACTCTAAATCTGCACTACTTGAAAAAGAGAAAAAATTAATGATAGAGACCTACGGCTGCCAGATGAACTTGGCAGACAGTGAGGTAGTGGCTTCCATTATGAAGCAATCGGGCTATTCGCTTACTGAAGATTTAGAAGAAGCGGATGCGGTCTTTTTAAACACGTGTTCCATCCGAGACAACGCCGAACAGCGAATCATTAATCGTTTAGAGTTCTTAAACTCTTTGCGGAAAAACAAACCTTTAATCATTGGGGTTCTGGGGTGTATGGCTGAACGCGTAAAAGAAAAGTTAATAGAGAATCATAATGCCGACTTAGTTGTTGGTCCGGATGCTTATTTAACTCTGCCCGAACTGATTGCATCTGTAGAAGCAGGAGAAAAAGCAATGAATGTTGAGCTGTCGACCACTGAAACTTATAAAGAGATCATTCCATCTCGCATATATGGTAACCGAATTAGTGGATTTGTTTCCATAATGAGAGGTTGCAACAATTTCTGCACCTACTGTATTGTTCCATATACCAGAGGAAGAGAAAGAAGCCGGTCACTCGAAAGTATTTTACAAGAGGTAAACGATTTAGTCTCTCACAACTACAAAGAGATTACCTTGTTGGGACAAAATGTTAATTCATATGCTTTTGAAACTGAAGAGGGTAAAATCATAGACTTCCCTAAATTACTAAAAGCTGTAGCATCAGCTGCACCTGGGGTACGTATCCGATTCACGACCTCACACCCTAAAGATATGAGCGATGAAACATTGAAAGTAATTGCTGAAACGCCTAACATTTGCAACCATATTCATCTGCCTGTACAAAGTGGAAGTTCAAGAATTCTTAAATTAATGAATCGCAAGTACACTCGTGAATGGTACTTAAACCGGATTGAGGCCATAAGAAAACATATTCCGGACTGTGGCATTACTACAGACCTATTCTGTGGCTTTCATTCCGAAACAGAAGAAGACCACCAACTAACGCTCTCTTTAATGAAAGAGTGCCACTTTGATTCCGCCTTTATGTTTAAATATTCAGAAAGGCCCGGAACATACGCCTCTAAAAAACTACCGGACAATGTGCCTGAAGAGATTAAATTAAGACGGCTTAATGAAGTCATAAACCTACAAAGAGAACTCTCTGAAGCGTCTAATCGGGCAGAAATAGGTAAGACCCATGAAGTTTTAATTGAAGGCTTATCCAAACGGTCAAATCAACAGTTCTTTGGAAGAACAGAACAAAATAAAGTCGTAGTGTTTGATCGGGAAAATACAAAAATTGGAGACTTTGTAACCGTTTACATTAATGATTATAGCTCTGCTACCCTAAAAGGTATCCTTGCTACTTAAATACAAAAAAAGAAAAAAGGGAAGTGTATTGAAGTATATTACACTTCCCTTGCTTTACTTTTAAGCCTAAATTATTCTAGATTTTCTAATCTTTCATTCTTATTCTCAGCAGGGATTATAATCCAAAGTATAATATAAACTAAAGCTCCTGCAAATACAGTAAAGATAGTTACTAAAACATATATTATCCGCAACAAAGAGGCATCAAGACCAAAATACTTAGCTAATCCACCACAAACGCCGGCAATCATTTTATTGGATTGCGACCTTCTCAATTTCTGTTTCTTTTCCATATTAATTATAAAAAACAATTGGTTTATTAATTTTACAAACATAGTAATTTTAATCTGAATAAATAGATTCCCATAAAGCAGAAAATGCATTTATCTCTCTGTTTTTAAGTATGTTTGTATTAAAAGTATTTAAAGTATAGGCTAAAGCCCATATTTTATTTGTTATTTTGCATAAATTTTAAGGATCATAGCATACTCTACTTTGCAAAAAGAAGGAATACTGAACACAAAAAGTGAATAAAAATCAGACAGCAAAATATACAAACATCACTTCTTGTCCCCTTTGTGGTACACAAAAGTTTACACCTGTTTTTACCTGTACAGACTATACAGTTTCGCAGGAAAAATTCCAATTATATGCGTGTGATGAATGCTCCTTTTTATTTACTCAAGACTTCCCTTCCGAGGAATATATAGAGTCATACTATGAGTCAGAAGATTACATTGCACACTCCAATACACGAAAAGGACTAACAGCCCTTTTATACCACTGGGTTCGTTCCATAACATTAAGAAGTAAAGCAAAATTAATAAAACGGGAATATCCCCACAAACCGGGTGTTTTATTGGATTTTGGGGCAGGGACTGGACATTTTGCCCATATCATGCAAAAAAAGCAATGGGAGATAGAGGCTTTTGAGAAAAATAAAAAAGCAAGAACCATAGCACGTGCACGATTAGGAATGCATTTAAAGGAAGAAAAAGCCATTCAATTACTGGCACCTAATTCTATTGATGTCATCACATTGTGGCATGTCATGGAACATTTAGAAGACATCAATGGCTTCTTTCAGAAGTTTCACGAATTATTGGTTGAACAGGGCTTGCTAATACTTGCCGTTCCTAATCACACCTCATATGATGCCACCTACTACAAGCAAGAGTGGGCTGCTTATGATGTACCCAGACACCTATGGCACTTCAGTCCCATTACTATGCAAAAATGGGGTGCTAAACACGGGTTTGTGCTAGCAGCACATTACCCTATGTATTTTGATGGATTTTACGTAAGTATTTTAAGCGAAAAAAATCAAAAACACTTTTGCTCCTTTTTAAGAGGGTTTTTTGTTGGGCTTAAAGGTTTCCTTCAATCATTAGCTAAAAAAGAGAAAAGTAGTTCTATGGTATATGTTTTTAGAAAAAAACACTAAATGGCTAAAAGAAAGAAAAGAAGAGGTAATAAAATAAATATGCAGTTCATTACATCCAGCATCAGCATAATGCTGGTATTGATACTGTTAGGATTAGTAGTATTTCTTGTACTTACGGCAAACAACCTGTCTACCTATGTGCGTGAAAACATAAACTTCAGCATTGTTTTATCTGACCCCATCAAACCTGAACAGCTAAAAGACTTTCACCGGAATCTACTTAAGGAGCCTTTCGTTAAAGAAGCAGAATATATTTCAAAGGAAGAGGCTTTAGAGGAACAAATCAAAGTATTGGGAACAGACCCCAAGGATTTTTTAGGCTATAATCCTTTCTCTGCTTCCATAGAGCTAAAACTTAATGCGGATTATGCGGTACAAGACAGCTTGTTGAAAATTGAAAAGTATCTGGAAAAAAACAACCATATATCGGAGGTGATTTATCAAAAGGATTTATTGAATGCAGTAAATGAAAACATTAAAAAAATCACTTTTATTTTATTGGTACTTTCATTGGTACTTACATTCATCTCTTTTGCATTAATAAACAACACCATCCGCTTAGGTATTTATTCTCAGCGTTTCTTAATTCACACCATGAAGTTAGTGGGTGCCGGTTGGGGCTTTATTCGACGTCCTTTCCTTAGACGCAACGTATGGAGCGGAGTGATTGCAGCTCTTCTGGCTAATGTGATTTTGTTGGGATCGGCATACCTGTTGATAGAATATAATCCGGAAATGATAAAAATCGTTACTCCTGAAATTATGTTGATTGTTGCCGGATCTGTATTGATTTTTGGTCTGTTCATTACTTTTATTTGTTCTTTCTTTTCCATCAACAGATTTTTAAGAATGAAAGAATCGGACCTCTACTACTAAAATAATATGTACATTGATTTATAAAACATTTTTTTATGAATGACAAACAGAAATTTGCATTTAACAAAATAAACTTTATTTTAATAGCCATCGGTCTATTAGCTGTTATCATAGGTTTTTTTCTAATGTCTGGCCCGGTATCAACAGAAGTCTTTTTTGAATCTGATATTTTTAGTGTTCGGCGCATCAAAATAGCTCCGGCTATTTGTTTCCTGGGCTATATATTTATGATTTACGGCATATTGCACAAACCTAAAATTAAAGAATAATACAGATGAGTTGGCTAGAAGCTTTAGTTCTTGGATTAATTCAAGGACTAACCGAATATTTGCCTGTAAGTAGTAGCGGACACTTAGCTATAGGGGCAGCTTTTTTTGGACTTAATGGAGAGGAAAATCTAACTTTTGCCATTGCAGTGCACGCAGCTACTGTTTTGAGTACCATAGTTGTATTATGGAGAGAAATTGTTTGGATATTGAAGGACCTCTTTCAATGGAAATGGAATGCCGGAACCCGATATGCAATAAACATTATAGTCTCTATGATTCCCATTGCAATTGTAGGTTTCTTTTTTAAAGATCAGGTGGCCGCCATATTTGGTGAGGGACTTCTTTTAGTGGGATGCATGTTACTATTAACTGCAACTCTTCTGGCCTTCTCTTATTATGCAAAACCCCGACAGAAAGAGAGTTTGTCTATGAAAGATGCCTTTATCATTGGTATTTCACAGGCTTTAGCCGTATTTCCGGGTTTATCACGATCAGGGACAACCATTGCTACCGGCCTGTTACTAGGAAACAAAAAAGAAACATTAGCCCAATTTTCATTCCTAATGGTTTTAGTTCCCATTATGGGTGAATCGCTTTTAAGTTTAATCGATGGCGGTTTTTCTGCTGAACAATCGGGGATACCAACCATTTCATTAATCGTGGGATTCTTAGCCGCGTTCATCTCCGGGTACTTTGCTTGTAGGTGGATGATCAACATAGTGAAAAAAGGGAAACTAATCTATTTTGCCATTTATTGTGCCATAGCAGGAACAGTAACAATTATTTATTCTTTTTTATAATTAGGAGATAACGAATGGATTTTATCAAAGGAGAAATTCTTTTTTTCAACAAACCATTGAATTGGACTTCTTTCAAATTGGTTGCGTTAATTCGCAATCGAATCTGTCGCAAGCTAGGGAGAAAGAAGCTAAAAGTAGGACATGCGGGAACACTGGATCCGCTAGCTACGGGTGTTCTGATTGTATGTACAGGGAAGGCTACAAAACGAATAGAGGAATTTCAATACTTGCCCAAAGAATATGTTGCTACCCTGAAACTTGGAGAAACAACACCCTCTTTTGATTTGGAAACAGCAGTTGACAAGGAGTTTCCTTATAAACATATTACAGAGGATTTGGTTAAAGAAGTGATAGCCACTCAATTTATTGGGGAAATAAAACAAACTCCACCTGCTTTCTCAGCCTGTAAGATAGATGGAACAAGAGCTTATCATTTGGCAAGAAAAGGAGAAGAGGTAATACTTAAACCTCGAACTTTAATAATAGATGAAATAGAACTTTTGGATTATCAATTACCGATAATGAAAATTCGGGTAGTCTGCAGTAAGGGTACTTACATTAGAGCTTTGGCAAGGGACATTGGCAAGGCTCTTGATAGTGGAGCACATCTTATCGCATTAGAACGAACAAGAATAGGCTCTATAACGTTAGAGCAATGCAAGAGTCCGGATGAATTTTTAGAATGGCTGGATAGTTATGAATACAATGAAAATAATAATGCATTAAAATAGATCATATGAAATTATCACAATTTAAATTTGATTTGCCCAAAGAGAGAATAGCACTTCATCCTACGATGTTTAGAGATGATTCTCGCTTAATGGTACTTCACAAAAAAGAGGAAAAGATAGAGCATAAGCAGTTCAAAGATATTTTGGATTATTTTGAAGAGCGTGATGTTTTTGTTTTTAACGATACAAAAGTTTTTCCTGCACGCCTCTATGGTTATAAGGAAAAAACCGGTGCCAAGATTGAAGTTTTCTTACTTCGTGAGCTCAATAGAGAACAAAAATTATGGGATGTTTTAGTTGATCCGGCCCGCAAAATTAGAATAGGTAATAAATTATTCTTTGGTGAAGATGGATCCATGGTTGCTGAGGTAATTGATAATACGACATCAAGAGGACGCACATTACGATTTCTTTATGACGGGCCACACGAAGAGTTCAAGACTGCTCTTGAAGCTTTAGGAGAAACCCCACTACCACGTCACATCATTGACCGTCCCGTGGAATCCCAAGACGCTGAACGTTTTCAGACTATTTTTGCAGCAAAAGAAGGTGCCGTAACTGCTCCTACTGCCGGGCTTCATTTTAGCCGGGAATTAATGAAACGCATGGAAATTAAAGGGATAGGACGATCTTTCATTACTTTGCATGCAGGACTAGGTAACTTCAGAGAAATAGATGTTGAGGATCTGACAAAACACAAAATGGATTCAGAACGGATTGAAGTTACTCAGGGAGCAGCCGACATCATCAACAAAGCAAAAGATGACCGCAGAAATATTTGTTCTGTTGGCACTACGGTTATGCGCACATTAGAAAGCACGGTGAGTACAGATGGGCACATAAAAGAATTTACAGGATGGACGAATCGATTCATCTTCCCTCCTTATGACTTCCACGTAGCAAACAGCATGGTTTCAAACTTCCATATGCCCTTATCTACCCTACTGATGGTATCAGCAGCTTTTGGCGGTTACGACTTTATAATGCATGCTTACGATGTCGCCATCAAGGAAGAGTATCGCTTTGGTACGTATGGAGATGCAATGCTTATATTAGACAGATAAATGCATAAACTATACATTGGACTGGGATCTAATTTAGGAGAAAAAGAACAAAACATAAAAAAAGCCATCCAGCTAATTAAAGAGCGGGTAGGGGAAGTAACAGCTCAATCTGCTCTCATTTCTACTACCCCATGGGGTTATGAATCAGATAATCTTTTTCTTAATGCAGTAATAGGTTGCCATACAGAGCTTACTCCCATGGAAGTGCTAACCCGAATGCAGGCCATTGAAACTGAAATGGGTAGAGTTCGTAATAAAAAGGGTTATGAAGATCGAGTCATTGATTTGGACATACTTCTATATGATGATTTAATCATTCAAACCCAAGCATTAACCATACCGCACCCCTTTCTTGATACACGCTTGTTTGTTTTGGAACCCTTAGCACAAATAGATCCTGAGTTCATCCATCCAATATTAAATAAAACAATAAAAAAACTTGTTGAAGAAAGAAGAGCCTAATATTATAGGTTGTAAGTTTTAGCAACTCTCAAAAAAAACTATATTTGTAGAAGATTAATATTTATCCTATGAAAAAATACAGCTTTATCTTTTTTATTGTGATACTTTTGGTTTCATCTTGTAAAAAAGAAGAGACATTTACCATTAAAGGAAGTATCTCTGATGCCAATAAGGAAACTTTATATTTAGAATTAGCCGGACTTGAAGGAGACATTCCTTTAGATTCAATAAAATTAAAAGAAGAGGGGCAATTTCAATTTAGAGCTTCCAGACCTAATGCTCCGGAATTTTACAGGCTTAGAATAAAGAATAAAACCATAAATTTTGCCATTGACTCAACAGAGACATTGCAAGTTACAGCGTCATTCAATGGATTTGCTGATAAATACGAAATAGAGGGTTCTACAAGTGCACAAAAAATAAAAGAACTTACTCTGCTCCAAGCAAATATACAGGCCAAAGTCAATGAGTTAATGAAAAAAGCTAAAGATTTTTCCATTACACACGATGTGCTTCAGGACAGTATAAACAAGTTGCTTAAAGATTATAAAGATACGGTCAAAATAAATTATATCTATTCGGCACCTAATACGACCTCAGCTTATTTTGCTCTATTTCAAAAATTGAATGGGTATCTAATATTCGATCCTTTGAATAGTAAAGAAGATGTGAGATGCTTTGCTGCTGTAGCAACCAGCATGAATAATAATCATCCACATTCTGATCGCTCAAAAAACATCTATAATATTGTAATCAAGGGGATGCGAAACACTCGGACTCCCAGAGAGAGGGTACTGGAAATACCGGAGGATAAAATCAGTGAATCAGGGTTAATAGATATCAGCTTAAGAAACCTGAAAGGCGAGAAAATAAAATTAAGCGAACAAAAGGGCAAAGTAATACTCCTTGACTTTACCATTTACCAAAGTGCAAATTCAACTCCACATAACTATATGTTGAGAGACCTATATGATCAGTTTGCTTCTCAGGGATTTGATATCTATCAAGTTTCATTAGATGCCGATGAACATTACTGGAAAACCATAGTGGATAATTTACCATGGATTTGTGTTCGAGATGAGAATGGGGTCTATTCTACTATTGCAAGCTTATACAATGTTACAGAAATCCCCTCTTTTTTCTTAATTGGCAGAGATAGTGAACTAAAGAAAAGAGGTGAAGATATTAAAGACATAGCTACTGAAATAAAAAAATTGCTGTAGCGAAACAAGGAGATTATCAGTTTAATTATGTTACATAGCAGAGGTTAAAGCTTGCTTAAAAGTATATTTTAACCTACATTTGCGTAGAATTGATCTGAGTGGAAAGAGGAGTTCCAACATGGTTTCATGTTGGAATTCTTTTTTATTCGTTTAAATAACAATGAAAATTATATAAAGGAGGAATAAACTATGGCATATATGTCAGAAGAAGGATATAATAAACTTCTAGAAGAATTAAAAGAATTAGAATCGGTAAAACGACCTGAGATCTCTAGGCAAATAGCCGAAGCACGTGATAAAGGAGACCTTTCTGAAAATGCAGAATACGATGCAGCAAAAGAGGCACAAGGAATGCTTGAGATGAAAATCAATCAATTAAAGCAAACCATAGCGCAAGCACGCATCATTGATGAATCCAAACTCAATACGGATTCCGTACAAATGCTGACTAAAGTTAAGCTCAAAAACATTAAAAATGGAAAAACAATGACTTATACCATTGTTTCAGAGAGTGAAGCTAACTTAAAGGAAGGAAAAATAGCAGTAAAAACACCCATTGCTCAAGGATTGCTGGGTAAAAAAGTGGGTGATGTGGTTGAAATTCAAGTCCCTCAAGGCAAAATCAACCTTGAAATACTTAATATTTCCATTTAATCCCTAAACAAATCATGGCAACAATTTTCAGTAAAATCGTAGCAGGAGAACTCCCCTCATATAAAATAGCAGAAGACGATCGTTTTTTTGCTTTTCTAGATATCAATCCATTGGTAAAAGGACATACGCTTGTAGTTCCTAAAAAAGAGATTGACTATATCTTCGATTTAGAAGATAATGATTTAGCCGCCATGCACATATTTGCAAAAAAAATAGCACTAGCCATAGAAAAAGCAATTCCATGTAAACGTATCGGGATAGCTGTTATGGGACTTGAAGTTCCACACGCCCATATCCATTTAATTCCCATTCAAAAAGAGTCGGATATGATAATATCTAACCCTAAATTGAACTTAACCAAGGAAGAATTCTCTGAAATTGCAAATAAGATACGTACAGAACTTTGATTTCTTTAAACTAAACAAAAAGAACAATACCAATAATCCTTCTTTGAATAATCTAATTCAAAGAAGGATTATTTTTTCAACTTCGGATAACTTATTCGAGTATGGTAAATTGTTTTAAGTTTCTCTTTAAATACAGATTTTACCGTTTGAATATCTTTAAAGGTGATGGGGCAAACTTCAAAGAAACCATTTTCAACCTGACTATTGATTATATTTTCCACCAATTCTCCAATGCTCTCTTCTGTATAAGAGGGCAAACTACGAGAAGCTGCTTCAACTGCATCAGCCATCATTAATATAGCCGTTTCACGAGTAAAAGGGTTAGGCCCCGGATAGGTAAACAAACTTTCATCCGGATCTTCCATAGGGTGCTCATTCTTCCAAGAAACATAAAAATACATAGCTTTACCTCTACCGTGATGAGTTACAATAAAATCTTTTATTGCTTGAGGTAATCCATGTTTCTCTGCTAACTTTAAGCCATCAGTAACATGATTAATTACTATCTGGGCACTTTCTTCATAACTCAGGTCTTTATGTGGGTCAACACCACTGGGTTGGTTTTCTGTAAAGAAAATAGGGTTTTCCATCTTTCCTATATCATGATATAATGCACCTGTACGAACCAGTTGGCTATTGGCACCTATATAACGGGCAGCCTCAGAAGCTAAATTCGCCATCTGCATGGAATGTTGAAAAGTTCCAGGAGCTGTTTCCGACAACCTTTTCAATAGAGGATTATTGGTGTTTGAGAGCTCAACAAGCGTTACATTAGAAGTAAAACTGAACATTTTCTCCATTAAAAAAAGGAGTGGATAAGTAAAAAGCAAGAAAACACCATTAATGGCAAAATGACGATACCTCACCACATCAATTGTAGAATTCTCCGTTTCAGTCATCAACTCATAGCCCATAAATACAAGAATATAAGTAGCCATAATTAGAATTGCACTCTTAAATAGTTGAGATCGCTGCGATAATTCACGAAGTGAATAGATTGCAACTAAACCGGCTGTTATTTGTAACAATATAAATTCATAGGGATACTTAAGAATGGAAGAGCAAATTAAAATAGTCAATACGTGACAGGTAAATGCCGTTCTAGAATCCAAGAATACTCTTATAATTATGGGAAGCATGGCATAAGGCACCATATAAACATTCAACAAGTTATTTCTAACCATAACTCCCGTCAAAACGGCAAAAAACACCATTAAAGAAAGTAACAGCAGAATAGCTCCTCTTTTTTTATAGAAATCTATGCGGAATATCTCGATATAAAGCATGAAGAGTGCCACAATGACTCCCACCAATAAAATATGTCCAATAAGTAATTGCCATTGTTTACCGGAAGTTTCACTACGCTTTACCGATTCTTCTTTTAATGATTGTAATATACTATAGGTATGAGCATTTATAATTTCTCCTCTCCCAATTATTTTTTGTCCACTTAGCACCACGCCTTTAGCTAAAGGGACACTAGCCAACAACTCATTCTTAACACTCTCTGATTGCTCTTCTTCATACTTTAGATTAGAGTAGATATATTCGTTTAAAGCACATTGTTTCAAAACTACAGGGTCAAAATGAAGAGTATCACCATATAAAATCTCTTCATATGCGGTTTTTACAGTATATAGAGAAGATATTGAAGCCTTACTACCAATGATGTCTTCAATTTTCATTATGGAATGGATTTCTTCTGATTCCAATTTCAATAGTTCATCTGATGAAATGATTCCAACACCATAGATCTTTTTAAGCTGATTCTCAATATAAGTGAGATATGTCTTAGAGGGAAGTTCTTTCTTTAGATAAGAGCTATAATTTTCATTTAGTTTACTTATTACCTTTTCTTCTACTTGTTTATCTAATACATAGTATGGACTAAAAAAACGTAAAATACTGTCTTGTTCCGATTTTATTTGGGTTTCGCTCTTATAAATGGGAAAATCAAAAGCGGCAATTAATTCACCATACTTCCAAGGCTTCCCTTCATCAAATTGATAATTAAATTTTTCATTGCGAGGAAAAAAGTAAACAATTATACCTACAACAATTATAAATAACGTAAATTTATATAAGAGTTCTCTATACGAGTATCTTTTTTTCATCTTTGAATAGTCCATAGTCAGTCCATCTATTTTCACGAAAAGTACGAAAAAAAAGCAGAGTTTGGAAAAAAAACTTTAATTTTGTACCTCATTTGCTTAATTTTAAGGAAAAACAAGATGTCAGAAAAAAAAGTAAGAGTTCGTTTTGCACCTAGTCCAACAGGACCTTTACATATTGGAGGAGTTCGTACTGCACTATACAACTATTTATTTGCACGTCAACATAATGGAGAAATAATTTTTCGCATAGAAGACACCGACACCAATCGTTTTGTTCCGGGAGCTGAAGAATATATACTTGAATCTTTTAAATGGTTAGGAATAGACTTTGATGAAGGAGTCAGTTTTGGTGGTAAATACGGCCCTTATAGACAATCGGAGCGCAAAGAATTGTATAAAGAATATGTACAAAAATTAATTGCTGCGGATAAAGCCTATATCGCTTTTGATACTCCTGAAGAACTAAACGCCAAACGTCAAGAAGTTCAAAACTTTCAGTATGATGCTTCTACAAGAGATCAAATGAAAAACTCTCTCACCTTAAGTAAGGAAGATGTAGAAAAAAACATGGCCAAGGGTGAACAGTATGTTGTCCGTTTCAAAGTAGAGCCAAACATTGATGTTATTGTACAAGATATCATCCGAGGAACCGTTAAGATAAATTCGTCTATCATAGATGATAAGGTTTTATATAAATCAGCAGACCAATTACCCACCTATCATTTAGCTAATATCGTTGATGATCATTTAATGAAAATAACTCATGTCATCAGAGGAGAAGAATGGCTACCTTCAGCCCCTTTACATGTTCTTTTATATAGGGCTTTAGGTTGGGAGGAAACGATGCCGACCTTTGCTCACCTTCCTCTTTTATTGAAACCCGAAGGAAATGGCAAACTTAGCAAACGAGATGGTGATCGTCTAGGCTTTCCGGTTTTTCCTCTGGAATGGAAAGATCCAAAGACAGGAGAAATATCCTCAGGATACAGAGAATCCGGCTATTTTCCCGAAGCTGTCATCAATTTCCTTGCCCTTTTAGGCTGGAACCCAGGAACTGAACAAGAGATCTTCTCCATGGACGAACTTATTGAAGCTTTTAGATTGGAACGTGCCAGCAAATCCGGAGCAAAATTTGATTATCAAAAGGGAATATGGTTTAATCATCAATACATTCAACTCAAATCGAATGAAGAGATTGGTAGATTGTTTGATTTAATTCTGAAGGAGAAAGGGATTAATGCTCCCATAAACAAAATAATTACCATAACCGGATTAATGAAAAACCGAGTTTCATTTGTATCTGAATTATGGAATCAATGTGACTTTTTCTTTATTGCCCCTGAGCATTATGATGAAAAGACTGTAAAAAAACGTTGGAAAGAGGACTCTGCCATTCAAATGACTGAGCTAATGCAATTATTAAGTGAATTAGATGACTTCAGTATGGAAAATCAAGAAAAAGTGGTTATGCAATGGATCAATGATAAAGACTATCATACCGGTAAAATCATGAATGCTTTTCGGTTAACATTAGTAGGTGAAGGCAAAGGACCCCAAATGTTCGAAATCACCTCTATTCTTGGAAAAGAAGAAACCCTAAAACGAATGCAACGAGCCATTGATATTCTAAAATAAAAGAAATGCTTTACAATCTATCCATCATTCTATATGATCTTTTAGTCCGTCTGATTGCCCCCTTCAGCAGAAAACCTCGAAAGATGAAGAAAGGACATCGGGTGGTTTACAACATTCTTCGCAATATGCGCGATAAAGAGAGCTCTTATATCTGGTTTCATGCCGCTTCATTAGGAGAATTTGAGCAAGGAAGGCCTCTTATTGAAAGAATAAGAAAATTATATCCTGAGTATAAAATTTTACTGACTTTTTTCTCTCCCTCAGGATACGAAGTGAGAAAACACTATCAAGGAGCAGATATTGTCTGTTATCTACCTTTTGACAAACCCCGCAACGTACGTAAGTTTCTAAATTTAGCTTCTCCGTGTATGGCTTTCTTCATAAAATATGAATTTTGGAAGAATTATTTAGATGAGCTACATCAACGTAAAATTCCTACTTATAGCGTTTCATCCATCTTTAGGAAAGAACAGATCTTTTTCAAATGGTATGGACAAACCTATCGTAAAGCACTGCAAAACTTTAACCATCTATTTGTGCAGAATGAGGAATCTAAACAACTATTGAAAAAAATTGGAATTACGAACGTAACCATTGTAGGAGATACACGATTTGACAGGGTAATTGAAATCAGCAAAGAGGCTAAAAGACTACCTATCGTAGAGCAATTTGTGGGAAACTCTCCCACCTTGGTGATTGGCAGTTCGTGGGCACCTGATGAAGATCTATACATACAATATTTTAACGAACACCCCGAAGTAAAATTAATACTAGCTCCACACGAAATCGATGATAGGCATCTTGTGGAAATAGTAAACAAACTAAAACGCCCTTATGCCCTCTACACTCGTGTAGAGAATAAAAAAGAAGGTGTAGAAAAAGCTGATTGCTTGATTATAAACTGCTTCGGTCTATTATCATCCATTTATAAATATGGAGATATAGCACATATTGGAGGAGGCTTCGGGAACGGAATTCATAACACATTAGAGGCAGCAGTTTATGGTATACCTGTTATTTTTGGCCCTAAGTATCATAAATTCATGGAGGCCCAAGATCTGTTAGATGCCAATGCTGCTTTTTGCATTGGAGATTATAATGAGTTAAAAGACCTTTTAGACAAGCTCTTACATAATGATGAGTTTTTGGAACAAACCGGAAAGAATGCTGCACAATATGTAAACGAAAAATCGGGAGCAACCGATAAGATACTTCAAAAGATTCATTTCTAATTTGCAGATTAAATAAGAGATACATAGCTATAATCCTCTTTTTTAATTACATTTGTAATATACTGTTAGGGGTGCTTAAAAGCTGAGAATAAACCCTTGAACCTGATATGTTGTAATGAACATCGTAGGGAAACGGAGAAAAAGGATAATAAATGTATAAGAAAAGCCGTTTCAGTAACTGAAACGGCTTTTCTTATGAAGGATTTACAAAATGATAAATATCGATTTACTTAAAAAAGATTTAGAGCTTATTCGCAAAAAATCACCACTAATCCATAACATAACTAATCTGGTAGTTATGAATAATACAGCAAATGGGTTATTAGCAATTGGGGCTTCTCCGGTTATGGCACACTCATTACATGAAGTGGCTGATATGACTAAAATTTCGTCGGCCTTAGTCCTAAATATCGGAACATTAGATACAAACCAAATCCAAGCTATGGAGAAATCAGCCCAAATGGCCAAGCAATTGAACATCCCCATAGTATTCGACCCGGTAGGAGCAGGTGCAACACCTTATAGAGATGAATGTTGCAAATATATCATAGAGAAATGCTCTCCTACCATTATCCGGGGGAATGCCTCTGAAATAATGGCTATTCAGAATACACAAACACAAACTAAAGGAGTAGACAGCACCTTCAAGTCTGCCGATGCCTTAAATGCAGCTAAATTATTAGCCAAGGAAACAAAAACCATAGTTGTAGTTAGTGGAAACATAGATTATATTACGGATGGACAGAAGGTTGAAAAAGTAACAAATGGACATCCCATGATGGAGAAAGTAACAGGCATGGGATGTACAGCTACCGCTATCATTGCCAGCTTTGCAGCCATCAACTCCAACCCGTTTTTAGCTGCTGCACATGGCATGGTTGTCATGGGTATTGCCGGAGAAATTGCTGCAGGCTATTCAAAAGGTAATGGTAGCCTACAAATGAATTTTTTGGATGAACTGTATCAATTGACAGGAGAAACTCTACAAAAAAACATCAAATGAGAAAACAAATGGCATTAGACTTAAGCCTCTATTTAGTAACAGACCGCGACTTAGCTTTAAATCGTCCTTTAATTGATATAGTGGAACAAGCAGTCAAAGGGGGTGTGACTATGGTTCAATTAAGGGAAAAAAACTGCAGCACAAAAGCATTTTATAATGAAGCAAAGCAACTTAAAAAACTTCTCTCTTCATACAATGTGCCTCTAATTATCAACGATAGGCTTGATATTGCATTAGCCATTGATGCTGATGGATTACATATTGGACAACATGACCTACCCTATCCTGTAGCCAGAAAATTATTAGGGGAAAATAAAATCATAGGGCTCTCCGTAGAAAACCTACAAGATATTCAAGAATCTAATAATTGGGATGTAGATTATATAGGATTATCTCCTGTATTCAATACCTCTACAAAAACAGATACTGCAAAAGCATTAGGATTAGATGGGGTACAAACATTAACTTCTCTAGCTAAACATCCTAGTGTGGGTATAGGTGGCATCAATCTATCCAACGCAGCTAAAATCATACAAGCAGGAGCTGATGGAGTTGCCGTTGTGTCAGCCATCATGTCTCATCCCAACCCCTTACAAGCAGCAAAAGAATTAAAAACCATTATACTTAACCATAAAAATAGTTATGAAAAAATATAATATTGCACTTACGATTGCGGGAACAGATCCTAGTGGCGGTGCAGGGGTACAAGCAGACTTAAAGACTTTTTCAGCCTGCGGTTGTTATGGTACTTCTGCTATAACAGCACTGGTTGATCAAAATACAACCGGGGTTAAAAGTATACTTCCTATTTCGGTTCAATTTGTAGCAGATCAAATCAGATCTGTAATTGAAGATACAGGAGTTGATGCCATAAAAATAGGAATGTTACACTCAGCAGAATTAGTAGAAAAAGTTCAAGAAACATTAATTGGTTATCCAATAAGAAACATAGTATTAGACCCTGTTATGGTAGCTACATCAGGAGATACTTTATTAAAACAAAGTGCTATTAAAACATTAAAAGAACAATTAATCCCTTGTGTACGAATCATAACTCCTAATATACCCGAAGCTGAAATCCTACTGGGTAAAAAAATAAAAGAACAAGAAGATTTACTGATTTACGCAAAAGAAATAGCGGAAGAACTCACGGTTTCAGTTCTATTAAAAGCCGGACATCTTGAGGACGATAACCTAATAGACGTGCTTTATAATTATGAAACAGGAGAAACGATAAAGCTTCCCTCTAAAAGAATTCACACCCCTAATACACACGGAACAGGGTGTACCTTATCTTCTGCCATAACTGCATTCCTAGCCAGAGGTTACACACTCAATGATGCGGTTATCAATGGGAAAGAATATATTACTGAAGCCTTAGTAGCAGGATCCAAATATAAGATAGGAGCAGGACATGGTCCTGTCCATCATTTTTATAAGTTTTGGGAATAAAACAACGAATACTAGGATAAAAAAATACGGTTCTCTAAAATAAGAACCGTATTTTTTTATCCTCTATCTTATTAACAATCCTATTACAAATAACTGAGGATTGAAACTTATTTAGTAGAGGGTGTTTTCTAACACTAAATAACTTAATCTTTTTTCTCCTCTTTCGATGGAGATAATATTGAAGAATATTGATTAGGATCTTTCAATATAGATAAAGCCTCCTTAATATCCACATCATCTTTTAATTGTTGCTGAATGGCTCCTTTTTGATAATAGTAACGTTTTACAATTTCTATGCTCAATATTCTTTTGATATCCTCTTTGAAAAAATCTAAATCGCGGTCTAAATTATGGGTTAATTTTTTCTCTAAAGTATCAAACTCTTCTTTTGCCCCCTCTAAATAACCCTCAAATTCAGCTATTTCCTTTAAATTAGAAAGAACCTTCTCACTCTGTTGATCATATTTAAAATCCGAATCAACCACTTGTTTCTTAAAGCGATTATATTCATCATCAGATAATTCAAATTGATCTACAACAGGAATGGTAGAATTACGCAAGCAAAAATCAGTAGCGAAATCAAAGAGTTGATTTTCATTGATTAAATAAAAAAGGATATTGGGCAGTTTTTCTGATTTTGAAATAACATCCGGAGTAATTCCCCCTCCATCTCGCACTTCACGTCCTCCTTCCGTATAAAACACAGTCACTAAACTATCTACAACAGATTCTTTCTTTCTCTCTTGATCACGAGTTGAATAATCGATGGATTGAACACAGCGACCACTGGGAATATAATACTTTGAAGTAGTTACTTTGAGGCTACCTCCATAAGGCAAATTTCTGGGAATCTGAACTAATCCTTTCCCAAAAGTTCGATCTCCAACAATTACACCTCTATCCAAATCTTGTAAAGCACCGGCTACTATTTCAGACGAAGAAGCCGTAGAACCATTAACTAAAACCACAATAGGGATTTCAGTATCTAAAGGTTCCCGAAGTGTTTTGTAAGTAGCAGAAGCTTGTTTTATTTTCCCTTTTGTTGTTACAATGGTTTTACCACGAGGAACAAAAAAGTTTACTATTTCGATAGCTTCATCTAACAAACCACCCCCATTGCTCCTTAAATCAATAACTAAGGATTCTATATTTTTTTTCTTTTTCAAATCCAGGAAAGCTTGCTTAAACTCTTTAGATGGATTCCCTGAAAAACTACTTAAATTAATATAACCAACTTTTTCTTCTAATGTACCAAAGTAAGGAACCGTTGGCAACTGAATAGATTCACGCACAATGGTAAATCCTAACGGTTTGGACTCCCCGGGCCGTTCTACTTTCAAATAAAACTGAGTACCAATTTGACCTCGGAGTAATTCACTTACCTCTTGATTCGTTTTTCCTTCTAAGTCAATTGTATCTATCTGAAGCAGTATATCTCCCGGTTTTAAGCCGGCTTTTGCTGCAGGAGTTCCCTCATAAGGTTCTGCAATCATTGAAAGTTTACGCTTCATATTATATGTAATAACGGAACCAATTCCGCCATAACTGCCTTTTACCATTTGTTCCAATTCACTCTGATCCTCTTCAGGGAAATATTGAGTATAAGGGTCTAAAGAGTACAACATGGCATCAATGCCTCTTCTTAGCGTTTCATCTACTTTTAGCGTATCAACATAAAAAAGATCCAATTCCTTTACTATGGCATTGAATATTTCCAGGTTTTTAGTGAGTTGAAAATTCCGAGTATCACTTTTTTGAAAACCAACAAAAAAGAGCAATACGCCAATGATGGAGACCGAAAGAATCCACTTCGTATATTTATTCCAAAATTTATTCATACTGTTTTCTAATGTTTTATGACTAATTTATAACTCGTAAAATTAAGCTATTAATACCTTAAGAGAAAAGAAATTAGTTATTAATTTTCATTAATCCCCTTTTCATAACACTCTTTTACTTTTCTA
>CAZFXK010000008.1:0-7140 GCA_964522975.1 uncultured Bacteroides sp.
ATGGCTTTCATCAGGTTGGACACGGGTGTCTGGTAAGACGAAATCTCCGAAGTAGCTTTGGAGAATCCACCGGCACCTTTGCTGCTTGCCATGGACTCTGACACGCAGAAGGCCATCGTACAGCAAGTAACGACGGCACGTTGGGCTAAACGATTGTTGAAAACGTTATCAAGGGCTTTTCTCCCTTTTCTTTTAATCTGTTGCAACATAAATGATAGATGTAATCGTTAAACATTACGTTTCAGATTAAAGCAACAAGTGATAACAGATTAAAGAAACAGGTATTGGGATGATTTCTGAAGTTACAGATAAAAAGGTTCCGATATATGGAATGGGGAAAATGAATAGGGAGGTTGTTTGTCGTAATTTTAAAACTACACTGCAGGTGTATATTCTTCCCACTTCACAGCTAGAGTTTGCCCCAGTACACTTTGACTGCCTTTTTCAGCCAGCTCATTTGTCATAGGCAGAAGGTCTTCTACTTCAATACCGCCACTCATGGCGGGCTCTTCAGGAGACAAATGCGTGGATATCTGGACCTTGTCTTTCGAGATACAGACCGGTTGGAACTGCTGAACTTCATCCGAGATGTCCACTTCTTCCTCTTCTGTCTGGATATCTTGCGGTATATCGCCTTTCTTAAAATAGGTGTCATAAGCAATCATCCCCACATAGTAGATGATGTAGCAGATGACGATAAATGTGAATATGTTTCCAAATGTCATTTCTTGTATGTTTTTAGTGAGACAGTATTTGTGCAAAGGTACATTAGTCTGGTATGGTTGTCGCCCAATTCAGGGTCAAATAGAAAGATGAAAACAAAGAGTCCTCTTTTAGATTGTTCCGGTCACTCTCAGAGTTGAAAATGAAGGTATTTGGCAGTCTGAGCCACCTACCGTATTTCTTTCATATTCAGAATCCGCGTCACAAAAAGGGGCAAATCTAAGTCCCATCTTCAGACCGTTAGCCTCTCGTCTGAAATGTCTTTTGAAGTCAGACAGGTAGTAGATGGTGTTACTTCCTTTTATAACGATATACCCACAAGACTTCAGTTTAACGCGCAGACGGCTCCGATGTTTGTTGCTCACAACCTTGATGCGTGTAATCGGTGGCAAGCCGAAGGTAACATGGGCCCGTTCTAGTCGGATCAGGGCTTTCCGTGACTTGGAGCGGAGTCTACGTTCTTCATCGGCAGTACGCCGCAAGTTCAGTTCCTTGACAATACGGGAAACAGTGCGGTAAGACACCTTCGCTACTTTTGCCATCTCCCGATAGGAATATTCCGTAAACATGACGGTTATTACACTGACGGCATCCTGTTGCCGACCACTGAGTGGGTACTTTTTCAGTCCAAGTGATTTTGCTTTCTTGACGATAGACTTGCTGCCGATATTCATTCTTTTGGCTAGTTCAAAGTCTGAAAAAATGGGATAATAGTGCTTTAGTTGAACCACCATATCCTCTGTCCAAATGATTTTTCTCATGATGATATGATTTTAGATAAGACTGTTCCGCTTCTTGATGTATTCACGCAAATGTTCCGCGTTCTGTTCTATGAAGGTTCTGACTATGGCATTGAGAATGTCGGCTACTGACTTGTGGTCGATGTCACAAGATTTCAAGGTTTCTGCAATATCATCATCAATCCAGTAACCCTTACGACCGGCCTTCCTGACTAGATAACCGTAGCTGTCCAGATGCTGAAGAAAGAGCCTCCATTGGTCATTTCCTGTTTGGATTTCTTTCCCTTCAGTCTTTACCGTTTGCTGACCCTTTACCTCCTGAACCAAACCGTCTATTTCAGGCAGCTGCATGAGATCATCCACTGAAAGGATATTATTCTTTTCCATTGTTTCCTTCATTTATAAAAATATGATTGTAGATAAAATCAAATGCAGGGCTAATGATGGCCTCCTGTGTTTTCATGAGATATAAGGTCGTATATCGGCGCATTTCTGCCCGATATTCCACCATGGGTGTTATCAAGCCATACTCGGAAAAACGCTTTGCCGTCATCCGCCATAACTCCAATTCCTCTTTCTTTCCAAAACGTTTGTCGTGGCTATTATCCACTAAGAATAGTTGCGCTACATCCTTTGACAACTGGGTTCTTATCTTGTAGATAAACGAAATGAAAGTAGCAGTGGCATTGATGGAAGTCACTTCATACTGAAAGGGACTGATGATATAGTCCGAATTGGCGAAGATGGGAATCAGCCCTTGCTGAGTGAGATTACCGGGAGCATCAATGAGAATGATGCCCTGCATTTTCCGAAGGTTTGTTATTAGGTTTTGTACGTTCTGGACGTTGGCAATATTAAACGGCTGAATGTTATAAGGTATAGTTACATCCTTGTATTTCTGAAGGTCTGCCTTGCGTCTGAAACTGATAGTTTGTTGGACGTCACAGTCAATGACAAGAACCCTCTTCCTGTGAGCCACCAAATAATTGGCAAACAGCGTACATAGCGTTGTCTTGCCTACACCGCCTTTTTGATTGGCAAAAGTAATAATGATGTTGTCTTGCATATACGTTTACTCGTTGTAAAGTTTAAACAAGCTCCTTTTGATAGGCCGATTATGAGAGGAGTCGGGCCCCAGAACAAGTAAACGTTGACGATGTACCAGTCATCTTGCACCTTAATGGGTGATCAACTATTGGTACAAAGGTATAAAGATTCAATGAATAAACTATATAATGGTCAAATTCTTTATTGCTTTATTCTCTATTTTTATCTTATTTACGCAAAAAACACGGATTTATTACCATTAAATTGATGCTATACGCAATTTATTTAGTGAATTTATCGGGAAATATGATGATTTGTCTGGAATTATTGTTACTTTTGTAAGTAGATACAGAATTATAACAATATTATTCCGATGGAAGCAACAAAAGACATCAATAGATTGAAAGTAGTGCTAGCTGAGAAAAAGCGCACTAATAAATGGCTGGCAGAACAGTTAGGCAAAGACCCTGCGACTGTTTCAAAGTGGTGTACAAACACTGCCCAGCCAGGATTGGAAACGTTACTTCAAATTTCAAAAGTATTGGAAGTAGATGTGAAAGATTTGCTTAATTCTTCACGAGCAGGTGAGGATGTAAAGCTCGTTAAATTCCTATAGAAATAAAATACATGAAACAAAACAGTCCATATACAGCAACAATAACCGGATGTGCATTTCTCTTCAATGAGTTTTTGCGCATTCTTCCTTTATTGATGGCCCCAAACTCTGACGAACTACTAAGAGATGAAAAGAAAAATAACCGTATCTTGCAGGTAAACTCGGAAAAGGCAAGGCAAACATTTCTCAATGAGTTCAAACGACGGTATAATTCTGTACCTGCTTCATTTTGGATTGCTTTCATTGACAAGAATGAAAAGACTCAGAGGGCATATTTGCTTTATGCCATATTGAAAGCCTATAAACTGGTCTTTGATTTTCATTTCAATGTCACCGTCAAGCATTGGAATTCGGTGGATAGAACGCTTAGGAAGAATGACATCATGATGGAATTCAGCGAGATTTCTTTGAGAGATGAATTTGTGGATGGCTGGACGGACAATACAAAAAACAGATGTGCCAGTCAGTATTTGACGATTCTTCGTCAGTCCGGACTGTTGCAGGAAAAGACGGATGAGCTGCATGCCATCCATCTTGACGTATCCGATTATGAGTATTACATTCGTAGCGGTGAGGAATGGTTTTTGGAAGCCTGCTTGCTTTATCCTTACGAAGTGAATGATATTAAAACGAAATTAGCATGAAGAATATGACTTTACAAGAACTTTACGACTATCTCAATAGTCCGGAATTTAAAGATGTGAAAAGTGGGAATATATTCTACAATTACTACATATACCAATATTCTGCCGCAAAAGAATATGAGATGCAACGTCAAATAGTCGTATTCAAACAGAATTTGGAACGCCCGAGTAGTTTTATCAATGCCATGCTGCTTGATTTGTTTCAAGTCTTTTGTGATTATCTGAAAACCGAAAGATTTGGATCTGATTCGTTATTTGATTTAACATTGGAAGATGATAAGACCCAACCGGATATGGTAACTCAAGAATTGACAACAGAAGCAAATTCAGACAACTTCATCCATTATGTCCACGACAGGATAGATGAACATTTGAGAATCAACGATGGATTGAACAAACCGTATATCTTCATTCATGGCATAGGTAAAATGTTTCCGTATCTCCGTACCAATGTATTCCTTACACGTTATGAAAAATACAACGACACGTCGCGATACAAAATTATCCTTTTCTATCCCGGGCATCAGGAAGGAAACTCTTTTTCCTTATTCGATACGCTTGAAGATGCGCATACATATCGTGCAACCTTATTAGTAAACCAATAAATTCAATGTTATATGAAATTTAAAGATTTGTATGAAAGAGGTCTTAACAGGAAGGTCAACCCTGCGGTTTCTGCATCCGATCTCAGTGAAGATACGGTTCTAACTGAAATTAGAGAATATGTATTTACTCAGGAGATTATAGTCAACCTGTACAATATACTTGTAAACATCAAAATAAATCAAGGCAGTCATGTCGGTATTTGGATTAACGGTTACTATGGTTCCGGTAAATCACATTTCTTGAAATATGCAAGCTATTGCCTGTCAAACAAATATGGCGACATGGCTTTTATCCGACTGATAGAGGCCACTCAGGAATTATTGCTTGGTGACAAAGACACTTCAGTTCTAGAACAGGCGAATGTCTCTCTTTCCGAACTCAAATCACTCCAAAACTGGTATGTGAACAAAGCCGATGTGGAAATGGTTATGTTCAATATAGGTGATGTGCATGATGCCAATGTGGATCGTGCCAACACTTTTACCACAATCTTCTGGAACCAGTTTAATGCCCGACGTGGATATAACTCGTTCAACCTGTCCATGGCCCAATATTTGGAAAAAGCATTGGACGATGACGGCAAATTTGAAGAGTTCAAGGAGTATGTCAAGAGTAAAGGGTATGATTGGGAGCGCAACATATCACGTTTTGCCGCCGGTCGTTTGGATTTGGCTTTGCAGATGGCCAAGGAAGTGGATCCTGCTTTGGCTATTGATGTCATTCGTGAGAGAATTCTCAAAAATGATGTGAATGTATCCGTGGAAGCATTCGCCGCTGAAATAAAAGAATATCTCGACAATAAGAACAATCGCAATTTTCGCATCATGTTCTTCGTTGATGAAGTAAGTCAGTTCATTGGAGAACACCGCGACTTGTTGTTGCAGCTCCAGTCACTCGTAAAACGATTGGATGAAGTCTGTGAATCCCAAGTCTGGATTTCATGTACAGCCCAGCAGACATTGGAAGATGTGGTTAAGAATGTGGGCGGTAGCGATATCAATCCGGAAGATGAAGTGGGTAAGATTTTAGGGCGTTTTGAAGTTCGTGCTTCCTTACAGGGGACAAGTCCGGAATACATTACTCAAAAGCGTATATTAGACAAAAAAGGAGAAGTGGAAATTCAATTGGAAGATTTGTTTAATAAGAATAAAGCCATGCTTGATGCACAATTCATTCTTCCAAGTACTTATCAATCCTATAAAAACAAGGAAGACTTTGCAGCCTTCTATCCATTCGTACCTTATCAGTTCCAATTGATTATGAGAGTGCTTGATTCTTTTGTCAACATGAACTATGTAGACAAACAGGTGAAGGGCAACGAACGTTCCTTACTGAACATCACTTTCTCCATAGCCCAGAAAACCGCAGAATGTGAGGTGGGCGAATTCATCCCATTCGACCGGTTCTTTGGTGCCATGTTCCAAGGCTCCATGCAGCATCTTGGTCAGCGTGCCATGGCAAATGCCCGTGAAGCCTTGAAACTTATCAAGGATGACGAAAAGCAATCTTTCTATCGCAGAGTAGTCAATATTCTCTTTATGGTATGCAACCTTTCTGATGTGGACAAGCAAGGATTCTCTGCTACGATTGACAACATCGTGACTCTCCTGATGACAAAGATGGATGCCAACAAAGCTGCCATTAAGGAAGATGTATCTCAGGTGCTGGATTTCCTGATGGATAAAGCAGTCATCCGTAAGATTAGAACGAATAATGGTACCGAAATCTATGAATTCTATACAGAAGAAGAGTCGCAAGTAGCTCAGATCATCAAAAATCAAAAAGTTGACAGCAACACCTATACAGAGGAATTATACAAGATTATCTACGAACACTTTGGTTTTACGCCATCGACCAATAAGGAGACGTATGCAACTCGTTCTTTTAATGTTGGTGGAAATGTTGATGGTAAGAATATTCTTTCCAATAATCCGGATGTGGTGGTTGATTTCATGACAACGGCAAGTACTGATTCTCCGGATCAGTTTGCATTTACCAATCAGCCCAACCATTTGGTATTCTTCCTATATTCTCTGTTCAAGGACGATCAGGAACTTCGCCAGAACTTTTTGGACTTTTGCCGTGTGCAGTGTTTCGCACAAGAACAAGCTATCAGTGAAGAACGCCAGCGTACCAAACGCATATTCCAAGAACGTGCCAAGGATATGTATCAGAAGGATATTAAGCCTAAGTTCAGAGATTTGCTCGACAACTGTCCTGTTATCTCCGGACAAGACATTCTTCCACAATCCGTATTGGGAAATTCGAAGAACAAGGAACGCTACAAAGTGGCAATTACCTATCATTTGCAAAATCTCTATCGTTCTGCTGGATTGGTGAATGAGCAGGAATATCCCAAGACACAAAGTGAATTGGCTTCAAAGATACTTCGTCCCATCGAACCTACTTTAGATATGCCTCTCTCTAACGCAGAGAAGAAAGTGAAAGACTTCCTCGATCGCTCGCCTCATGATGTGACGGTGGCAGACATTGTACGTCAGTTTGCAAAGGTTCCTTATGGATGGGCAGATTGTTGCAGTATTTATGTAGTGAATGAACTGGTACGGCGTCATTTATATGCTTACAACTATAACAATAATCCAAATGTTAACCGTGAAGATGTAGCTCGAAATATTGTCAGGGATGCCAGCAGATTCACTATTGAGCCGGCCAAAGCTATTTCACAGGATGTGTTGAATGCATTCATCGAAGCATGGAAGCATATTTTCAATGTCGTATCCATCAAGGGTAGCAATGACTCTAC
>CAZFXK010000008.1:7240-46652 GCA_964522975.1 uncultured Bacteroides sp.
GAAACCATCAAGACCGGTTACAACAAAGTTTTCGATGAGTTGGAAGAATATGCTGTCGGTATAAAAGTCGACAGGGATAAGTTTGCCACACGAGATACGACTATCCTGCAAAAGACCAATAGCAACAATTTTTATGCACTGCAAGCCAATGCGAATGTAGCAGGTTTTTATGAAGAGCAGATGAAGCTTATCAACGAAGCTGTTCCAAAGCCGACGGTTTCCAAGCCCTATTCTCCTGCACCGGAAGGAAATGACGTTGTGAAAGAACCGACTGTCACTCCACGTACCCGCAGAGTTGTGCATTTGAATACGCACACTACCCATCCCATACATTCGGAGGAAGACATCGACTTATATCTGCAGCGATTGAAAGAACAACTGATGCAGTACATTGGTGGCGGCAACGATATTATTGTTTCATAATAACGGAATAAAATGGATACGAATAAACTGAAACGCTTCGCCGGTGAAGCTCGCAATATATTGATTGACGGTGTGAAACAACGCCTCTCTGCTTTAGGTATCAGGGAGGATGGTACTATAACGGAAAAGCCCGAGCTGAAAGATGGCGGTGCTGTCTTTATGGGTGACACCCAAACTGTGGATTTTTATTATCAGTTTGAGTCCTTGTCCAATCAGTTGAAAAATCACTCTTATTGTGATGTGATAGAGGAAGTGGCTTACACTTGGTTCAACCGTTTGGTAGCCATTCGCATCATGGCAAAGAATGGGTTGATTCCTCCTGTGTTGGAATATGAAAGCGAGCAAGACCGTATTCCTGTCTTGGTATCAGATGCCCGTCAAGGGAGAATGCCGCAGATGAATGAGGAAAGTCGACAGAAGCTGGAAGTGCTTTTGGCTAATGATGCGCTGACTGATGAGCAGTTTCTGGTATTGATTGTAGCTTATTGCCATAACAATCCAGTTATCAATAAGTGTTTTGGCACTATCTCCGACTATACGGAATTGTTGTTGCCAAGCAATATCTTGAAAAAAAACGGATTTATTGACCATCTCAATGATGATGATTACATTTTGGACGAAGATTATAAGTCGCCCGAGCTAATAGGCTGGCTTTATCAATTCTATATTTCTGAACGCAAGGATGAGGTATTTGCTAAGAAAGGTAAGTTTGAAGCTGATGAGATTCCGGCAGCCACCCAGATATTCACGCCCAGCTGGATTGTGAAGTATATGGTGCAGAACACCGTGGGGCGCATCTATCTGGACAACAACCCTTATTCTGACATCAAAGACGGCATGAAGTATTTAGTGGAACCTACAGAACCGACCCCTACCGATGCCATCTATCATTTTGATGACATTCACAATTTGACGTGTGCCGACTTGGCATGTGGCTCCGGTCATATTCTAAATGAATGTTTCGACCTGCTCTATCAGATTTACATTGAAGAGGGGTACAATCGGAGAAAGGCTATAGAAGATATGTTCCGATACAATCTGACAGGGGTAGACATTGATACTCGTGCCAAGCAGCTGGCTACATTTGCACTGTTGCTGAAAGCCTGTCAGAAAGACATCAGTTTTGTGGATGCCCATTGCATGCCACGAGTGTTGGATATGCCTCATTGTAATCTCCATACTTGGGAAGAACTGAAAGGACATCTATGTTGTACCTTAGGTTTGTCTTGCTTATCAGAAAAGATAAACAAAGAACTTGATGCTGCTTTCCAGTTATTGGATGATGCAGAGACTTTAGGTTCCATCATGAAGTTCGACATTAGCGAGGAAACACGAACTTTCCTGATGAATTGCATCAAAGAACAGACAAAGCAACACGAACATAAAGACAACTTCAGAGATTTGTTTGCGGGATTTGAAATGATATTGACATTAACCAACAAATATTCGGCATTGGTGATGAATCCGCCGTATATGGGTGGAGGCAATATGAATAGTGTGTTGAGTAAATATGTGAAGGATAATTATGAAGAAGGGAAAGCAGACCTTGCTACTGTATTTGTACAGCATATGGCAAAAATGACATATAAGCATGGTAAATACGGTTTTATTATCCCTCCATCATGGATGTTCTTAAGTACGTTTGAAAGACTTCGGAAGGATATAATTGATAATCGTTCTATCGATTCTTTACTTCATCTTAGTCGTGGAGTATTCGGAGCTGACTTCGGTGCATCATCTGTAGTGATAAGTAATACTAAATCAGAAAATGCAAAAGGAACTTATTTCCGTTTGATAGAACGTACATTTCAAGAATTTGACCAAAAACATCTTCAACAGCTTTTTGAAAAAACATTGGCTAATCATGATTTCAAATATTATTTCAAGGAGTATAGCAAGGATATTCTTGAATTACCGTATTCTGATAAAGGTAACAAAATATATTATCCAAATGTATCTCAGAAGAACTTTGAGAAGATTCCAGGAAGTCCGATTGGATATTGGGTGAGTAAGAAGATGATAGAGATTCTTCAAAGTCCACAACTAAAGTCTAAATATGAAATAGGTAGCGGTCTATCTACATCAGACAATGACAGATTTTTACGTTATTTATGGGAAGTATCAAACAACAATATTGAAAAAGAATGTTTAATGTCGGTCTCACACAAATGGTATGCCTTTCAAAAAGGTGGAGAGTTTAGAAAATGGTATGGTAATTTATATTATGTTGTGAATTGGCTGAATGATGGAGAAGAAATTAAA
The DNA here is from genome assembly GCA_964522975.1 of uncultured Bacteroides sp. Taxonomy (GTDB): domain Bacteria; phylum Bacteroidota; class Bacteroidia; order Bacteroidales; family Bacteroidaceae; genus Bacteroides_E. The sequence continues at coordinate 9,926 of CAZFXK010000008.1, forward strand.
TATTGGGTTACACATAACCCTAAAGATCCCAAAACAAATTCTTGGAGTCGAAGAATCTTTAATACACAATTGTATTTAAGGAATGGCATAACTTGGTCTGTTATTTCCTCTGGAAATATATCATTTAGATTTTCTCCAAATAATACAATGATTTCAAATGCGGCAGGAGGAATTTTTGGATTTGAAGATGATGTCAATCAATTATATCAACTTATAGGGGCAATAAATACCAAAATATGGGTTAATATTTTTAAACTAATTAATCCAACAATAAATTATAGTTCTGGAGTTATACAATCGGGTATTATTCCAATAGAAAAAGAGACTATAATACCACTTGTTCGCCAAAACATCTCCATCAGTAGATCTGATTGGGACTCTCACGAAACATCTTGGGATTTCCAACAAAACGAGCTAATTTCACTAAATAGCGAAAAATCCTATATTGACGTAATCAATGAGTGGGCAGATTTCAATGGCGTTACAGTCGAACTTGCAGCTCCGCAAATAGGTAAGTTGGAGTGGCTTATGGACACCTATAAAATCAAATGGGAAACAAAGTTTATGCAGCTCCATTGCAATGAAGAAGAACTCAACCGCCAGTTCATCAGCATCTATGGCCTCGAAGACGAACTGACGCCCGATGTTCCGCTCAATGAAATAACCATCTTGCAACAAGAGGAGATAAGCATAGAAGATAATCAGATAGTGTGGCACGATGATGTATTGATGAAACAACTCATCAGTTATGCCGTTGGCTGCATGATGGGGCGTTACAGCATCGACAAGCCCGGACTAATCCTTGCCAATCAAGGGGACGGACTAGAAGAATATAAAGCTCTTGTGCCCAACAGTCGTTTTGAGATAGATGATGATGGGATTATTCCAATTATGCCTGCAAATACAGAATTCACAGATAACATCACATTAAGATTCAAAACATGGCTTAGTATAGTTTTTGGAGAGAATTCTTTAATAGAAAATCTTAACTTTATAGAAAAATCACTTGGCAAACGACTGGATGATTATTTCGTGAAAGACTTCTGGAAATACCACAAGAAGATGTATCAGAACCGTCCTATCTACTGGCTGTTCAGTAGCAAAAAAGGCGCATTCCAGTGCATCGTATACATGCACCGCATGAATGCCTACACAGCAGAAAAGGTGCGCACCAATTATCTGTTGCCTCACATAGAATGGCTGATAAACAAACAGAGCGAAATGCAGACCAAAGCAGCCGACCTCTCCACTCGCGAGCGTAAGGAGATGGACAATATAGGCAAGCAGATAGAAGAGTGTCGTGAATACCACGACCGCCTTCATGCAGTAGCTGACAAGCAAATAGCTTTCGACTTAGATGATGGCGTAGTAGTTAACTACGCCAAGTTCGGAGATATATTAGTGAAATTGAAGTAAAAATATTAGCGTTATGGAAGAAAAAAGGTTTAATGAGTTGCTCAGTGGTATTTCATCTTCTCTTAAAATGAAATTAGACCATATTCGCAAATTTTTATATTTGGGACAAGCTTCAGCTATGGTTGGTGCTGGATTTAGCAAAAATGCAGAGATGGATGAGACTACTTACATGAAAGATTGGGGACAATTGACTGATGACTTCTATGAAGAACTATACAGGAAAAAACCATCAGATAACGATATGAGGCTAAAATCTTCAATGAAACTAGCCTCACAAGTTGAATGTACAAAAGGTAGAGCTGCTTTGGATGAGTTAATTATTAAATCATTACCTGATGCCAAAATTAGACCGGGAAAAGTTCATCATGATTTAGTTAAACTGAAATGGCGAGATATCTTTACAACAAATTATGACACTCTTCTAGAACGTGCTGCATTAGATGTATTTAAATTCTATAATTTCGTTGCATCAAAAGATACACTTTTATACAAACAATCCCCACGTATTATAAAACTTCATGGTTCTTTTATCGGATATCGTCCTTTTATTATTACAGAAGAAGACTATAGAACATATCCCCAAAAATTTCCAGAGTTTGTAAACACTGTTCGTCAAGCGCTTATTGAAACAATTGTTTGCTTGTTTGGCTTCTCTGGAGACGATCCAAACTTTCTTAATTGGATTGGATGGATAAGAGATATTATGGGGAACAAATTAGCTCCTATTTATCTATTTTCAACAGAAAAGAATCTACATGATTCTGAGATTCTATTGCTACGTAAGAGAAATATAGAAATTATAAAGTTATATGATATAGGTAATATTAAATCAATTCAAGAAGGATTTGATTTTGTATTTAGTTATCTAAGTGAGGATTCCAATCATAAAATTGAATGGTCTGGTAAATTAGAAAAAACAAATTATAATGATAATTCGATTAAATTAGAAGATGTCACAAATGAGATGAAGCAAATACGTACTTCATATCCAGGATGGCTTCTATTGCCTAAAGATAGACTTGATGATTTTGAAGATTTGAACCTATGCTTTCCTTTTTTAGAAACAAAGGTTCATAGCTTACATGATATTGAAAAAATAAATTTTTTGTATGAACTTGATTGGAGACTTAGAATCTCATTTATGCCTAATTTTTTAAGTGCAGAATGGTATCGTACAGAATTGGAAGATGTAATACAAAAAGAAGAAGGATTAAAAGATGATCTATTTAAAAAAATACAAACCTTAAAATGCTCATTACTCTCCATATATCGTAATATTGGTGACTCCTCTAAATTTGATGAATTAACAGAAAAATTAAGTTCTGAATTGGAGAATAAAGCAAGTACCCTAACAAGGAGAATTTATTATGAAAAATGTCTTAAGGCCTTAGGCGAATTAGATTATAAAAAAATCCGCTCAATGTTAGCAAAATGGGATGTTAATGATTTAGATTATTTGGGGTCTATATGGAAAGCAAATGTTTTAATTGAAATAGGAGAAAAAGATCAAGGTACAATGTTATTGGATAATGCCTTTAATTCAGTTCGAACAATGCTTCTAAATGATTCTGAATCTGTTTATCTACGTTCTGTATTTATTATACTAAACGATTGTATCTCTTTATATAATCGTAAATCAAAAACTGATATTGATTATCTTATATCTTTAAAAATGTCTGATTATATTGATTATATCGAAAATGAAATCAATCAAGAAAAGGAACAAAAACAAATAGATGTTACACATGATTTTAATATAGGTTCTTTTGGAACACAATGGAATATAGGACATTCTGGGTACAACCACAGATATATAGAATCTTTTCGATATATAATTATTTGCGAAAACTATGGCTATTCTTTAGGAACACCAAATTTGATTCTTAATAGCGATCTTTTAACAAAAATATTTCCATATATTGCAGGGTACGATATGTATTATGCATTGTCTTCGTTAGTAAGAAGTGCAAATAGCGATGTATTCAAAATTGTGTGTAGTCGCAAATATATATCTTCTTTATCTTCAGAAGAAGCTAAAAAAATATTTGATCAATATTTTAATATTTGGGATACCATTGATAACAAGGTTCAATCAAACGAGCAAATACGTCGATTCAAAAAGATTGTTTTTCCATTATTGAGTCGTTTGTGTGTAAAAATTGATTCAGAGCGTATTATTAAGTTTATAACGATCTATTTAAACGTTCCAGGAGATAATGATTTTAATAATAAATGCTTAACAACAGCTTATAGATCTCTTTCACAAGAAGATTTAAATATTGTTGCTAATGTAGTATATTCAACTCCTATTAAATTGGATATGTATGAACATGATGTTCCATTACCATCTATAAGTATTCCTAATTTTGAAATTAGCAATAATATGATAAAAATTATTTCTAATGGAATCATTGATCCAAATAGAGCAGTACGCCGTGCAGCATATTATCGAATGAGAAAACTATATTATATAGTTTCTGACGAACAAAAAACAGAATTGAACAATTTACTTTCATCATGGCGAGAAAACTATAGTAATGACTCAGATATATTAAATTCTTATAGGTTGCAATATCCTCATGAAGTTAATTGCCCCGAAAGCGCAAAATGTATTTTAGAAGCTAAGTTTACAAAGTTTATAGATGGAACATATCTTTTTAAAAACATTTCATCACCAATACAGGACTTTACAAGTCGTCTTAAAGTTATAGTGTGTTTCTTAGATTGGTTAACTGTTGAGCAGATACAAGAAATAGCAAAGAAAATAATATTATTCTTAACAGAAAATACGGATGTTATCAAGAAGGACGATTCTAATGAATGGTTGGGTGGAATGAGAGAAATTTGTAAAGATGCATTAAATACAATCTCTGTTTTTTGTACAAAAATTAGTGTTGGTCAATTAGATAATGGGGATGTTGAAGTATTACTAAATGCTTTATCTAGATATTCAAATGATTATTACTGTACTAGATCCTTAGCAAATCTAATGTTTATATCCAAGCAATTGTTAAAGAAAAAAAATATTTTTTCAAAGACTATAAGTGAGAATATTCTATCTACAAATAAAAGTAAGATAAATGATTCATTTGAGACTTTAATATTTCTGCATGATAAGTTAGCTGATAAAGCAGGTATTCAAGGATTTATAACAGAAGTAATATATCAATTGAAATATAAAATTGACAAAAATAGTTCAGAATTAATTTTTGGCTTAGTTAGGCTCATTAAAAATAAAGCCATTCAAATCAATAACCTTAGACAGTTGGTTAAATTATTGTTCAAAATAGATACAACTATTAATGAAACGGATATTTCTGATGAATTCAAAGCAGATATTCTTTATAATGTTTATCGATTAGTCGGTATCATTTCTGTTAATAATACAGATGGTCTTTTTGCTGATGTTATAACCACATGGAAAAATAAGTCTACTGATATGACAATAGACAATGATATTAGACAAGGTTTTCAAAATGGAATTGATGAAGCATTAGCATATAAAGAATTACATATGAATCATTGTACTAAATAAATATACAACAATGACAACAGAAGATATACTTAAATTAAGAGACCAAGGAGAAATGAGTACGGTTCAGTTCAAAGAACGGCTCATGAACAATTATGATATTGGATGTGAACTTGTCGCATTCAGTAACACTCGTGGTGGAAAATTAATTGTTGGTATCAATGACGTAACAGGAAATATAAATCCACTATCTTATAGTGAAGTTCAAGAGGTTACGAATCTATTGAGCAACATTGCTTCTGAGAACGTTGTACCTAATATTCTACTTGACGTAGATACCGTCCCGGTAGAAGGAGGTTCCGTTGTTGTAGCTAAAATTAAGGAAGGACTGAACAAACCTTATCATGACAACAAAGGTATTGTATGGGTGAAGAATGGTGCAGACAAGCGCAAGGTGTTTGATAATGCAGAACTTGCCGAGATGATGGCTGATTGCGGTAATTTTATGCCGGATGAAGCTGCCGTAAACAATGCGACTGTTGATGATTTGGATGAAAAAACTATCAAGACTTTTCTTAATAATAAGTTTGAGACCGTACTCCAGAAGAAAGGAATGACAGGAGATAAATTTGAGCAAGCTACTCTTGATGATGTATGTGGAACCATAGCTCAAGGTCATGATAAATTGAAACTACTTGGAAATCTGCATTTTATTCTTCCAAATGGAAAATTAACGGTTGCCGCTATTCTCCTTTTTGCTAAATACACACAACGATGGTTGCCAGTTATGACCGCCAAGTGCATCAGTTTTGTTGGTAACTTCATAGGAGGAACTCAATTCCGTGACAAGGTAAATGATACTGATATGGAAGGCAATTTGCTCCATCAGTTTGACACCATTATGAGTTTCTTAACCCGTAACCTAAGAACAGTTCAAGTAAAGAAAGAATTTAATTCACAAGGACAGTTGGAAATACCCTATACATGTCTGGTGGAACTTGTCGTGAATGCTTTGGTACACCGGTCTCTGAACTGGAAGGCTCCAATCCGCATTTTCATTTTTGACGACAGAGTGGAGATCCATAGTCCGGGTACACTTCCAAATGGATTGTCGGTTGATGACATCGTGGCCGGGACTTCCATGCCACGTAATAACTTTTTGTTTGCCAATGCCATTTATTTACTCCCATATACAGGTGCCGGCAGTGGAATACAACGAGCCATGAGCGAAGATAATCGCCTTTCATTCTCAAACAATGAGGCGTTACATGAATTTGTGATAACCATAGCAAGAGACTTAGACACTAACTCTGACACTTTATTGCCGGACTTAGATACTAAAAGGCAAAACTTAGACACCGACTCTGACACTTTTAATGTGAACTCTGACACTAGAGAACAAGATGTAGAGGCTGACTCTGACACTTTTGATGCAGACTCTGACACTAAAAACCGAATTAAATTAAATAAGAAGCAAAAGGACATCATAAATTTCTGTAATATACCACGCAGTAGCAAAGAAATACTTGAAAGAGTAGGTATAAGCTATCACAGTAAAAATATTGAGAAATATATAAATATATTGGTTAAGGCTGGTTACTTAGAAATGACCAATCCTGAGAATCCAAACGCAAGCAATCAAAAGTATCGTAGGAAAATTAAAAAATAAGATATGAGTACAGTCATAGATAAAATATATAATTACTTTGAACGTGATCCGGAGTTGAAGGTATTGTTCATCTTCAATGACGAATTCCTTGCAATGGAGTTGGAAGAAGCTCAATGGAAGGAAGGTTATCGTTATGTAGATTTTAAAGGAGACTGGTTCACTACCAAGTACAAGCTATATACGGAATGGAGTAATGATAAGGTAATACTCTATTTTCATCAGCCATCGCCTTTGCAGATGAAATCATTGCAGGAGAAATTTCCTTTGATGGATGTTCTTGTCGCTAATATGGAATATCATCATCAGGATTACGCCGCCTATATGCAGCAATATGGATTGCCGGCTGATATGACTACATTTGTGGAGAAAAACATCCAGCAGTTGCAGTCAGACAGAATGCTCAGACTGCTGCAAACATACTATGCAGATAAAAGTATCACGAAAGATATTGCCGTCAGAGCATTTCTTTCTTCCTATTTGGGGCAGACGCGCGTACTGGATTGGGATAATATCATCTTGAGAATATTATTCCAAGGTCGTATCTCCGAGCGAAGCAAGCAAACAAGCTTCTATGTGAAGTTGAAAGCTGCTCCTATGATAAAGGCTGCTTTGGACGAACGACTGGAAAGTGTCTTTGGTTGTTCTGTTGATATGAATACGGAAGTCAAGGTGGAAAAATTGGTACAAGTGCTGAAATACAATGCTATATCTCAGAACCTTGCACTAGTGAGCGCAGATAATTATAAGGCTATCAGAATCACAGATTCATTAGCACTACAGCAAATGAACAGTATTCTGGAGTTGGCGTTGAGCCAGCCAAAAACAGCAGAGGCTTTAGTAGAGGTTTTTCAGGAATTGGGAAAGGATATTCATGATGATGACTTGATTAAATGGTATGGTACAGATGCCAATTACTATTATATTCCTGACCAGTTGTGTACTCCCATTCTTCGTACATTGATGGAAGAATCGATTGCTGAAGAACCAAAGAAGGTCATTGACAGAGTGAAGGAATTGATAATAAAACATAGTGATAATGGTGAGTTGAGTATGGTGATGGATTATGACATTCTCGTAGCTCGCTTTTATGAGTGTGCATTGTCACTTGGCTCTCTTACATTGAATCATCCTGATGATTATCTTGAAAAGTATCGTAGTGAATATTTCCTGATAGACCAACTTTACCGTTTGTCTATTGAAAACTATTACAAGATTAGTCCTTCTATCAGCCTTTATGAAACCGTTCAAAAGGTGAAACTTGCATTGGATAGTCATTATGCAAAACTCTGTAACCGCATCAATCTGGAATGGATGCGTTGTGTGAAAGAAGCCGGGGGAATGACTGCTGTTCATGCGCTTCGGCAGCAGGATTTTTATGAAAGTCAGATTAAGCCTATTCAGAAGAAAGTGGTGGTTATCATCAGTGATGCCTTGCGCTATGAAGTGGCACAAGAACTCATTGGGGTACTTGCAAAAAGACAGCATATAGCACACCTGAACTTGGGAATTGCCATGCTTCCATCGGAAACAAAGTTTTGCAAGCCGGCATTACTTCCACATCGTGAATTGAAATTATACGGTGAGGTGAATGGAATGCAGAACATGGGTGTGGACAATAGAATATTGGATTCAACAGCCAAACGAACAGAACAAGTGGATTCCTATCGTTCCGGGGCTATTTGTGTGGATTATGAAGTGGTCGGTAAATATGATCAAGAGAAGAATCGTGAGATATTTAAGCATCCTCTTGTCTATGTGATGCACAATACCATTGATGACAAGAGCCATGGAGCAACGGCAAAAGAAGTGGCTGACAGTTGTCGTGACGCCATCAATGAATTGGAAATGCTCGTCCATAAGATTCACGAAACATATAATGTTACAGAAGTTTACATAACGTCTGACCATGGATTCCTCTTCAATGATCAGGAGTTTGCGAATAAGGACAAGCATAAAGTGACAGAAGAGGTTCTGGAGAAGAGTTCTCGTTATTATCTGACCAAAGTTTCAGACGCTGCCCCGGGAATCGTAAAATTTCCATTATCGGAAGTATCAAAAATGAATGCAGAAGGTATCTATGTATCTGTACCTGAAGGAACTAATCGGCTGGCCGCTCCATCGGGAGGGTATTTGTTTACTCATGGTGGAGCCTCTTTGCAGGAATTGATTATTCCTGTTATCGTTAGTCGTCAGGAACGGGGAAACACAAAACCGCCTGTAGGTGTAATGGTGCTTGACAGAAAATTGTCTATTCAGGCTTCACGACTGCGTTTTAAACTTTTGCAGACAGATGCCGTAAGTATGGATATGAAGGAACGCACCATTGAAATTGCTTTATACTATAACGATCAGGCTGTCACGCCAGTTAAGGAATTCGTATTGGATAATACCGATGCCATTTTGGATAATCGTAAAATATTGGTAGACTTGACACTGAACAAAAATGTAAACGCAAAGGTGCTTCAATTGAAAGTATATGATAAAGATCATCCACTCAACCCTCTCATCAAAGAGAATGTAATGAATAATACGCTTATTGGAAATGATTTTGATTTTTAAAACTGAATGACTATGGATTTACAAGATAAAGTGATGGATGCCTTTATTGGCAAAGTTGTACGTAAGGATTTGGCTTTTCTTGTCAAAGGAGGCTTGCCTGTGCCTACCTATGTATTGGAATATCTACTCGGACAATATTGTGCCAGCAATGATAAAGAAGTGATTGCGGAGGGTTTGGAAAAAGTAAAACAGGTTATTCAAAATAATTATGTTCACCGTGCCGAAGCTGAATCTGTAAAAGGACTCATCAGGGAGAATGGCCGCCATCGTATTATAGATAAAGTGACGGTTCTTTTAAATGAGAAATCAGATGAATATCAAGCTTATTTTTCTAATCTTGGACTGAGTAATGTGCCCATTGGTACAGAATATGTAAAGAAGAATCCCAAATTACTGAGTGGCAATGGGGTTTGGTGTATTGTGACAGTGGGCTATATATCCGGTGAAGATGTAAAAGTACGTTGGGAGATACAAAATCTGAAACCTATTCAAATCAGTAATATTGATATTCAGGAATATATAGACCAACGGAAGAATTTTACTACTGAGGAATGGATAGATTTTCTCATCCATACCATTGGTTTGAATCCTGAAAAGTTTAACCGTAGAGAAAAATTGATTTCGTTGGCACGATTGCTACCACATGTAGAAAACAACTTCAATTTTATGGAATTGGGACCAAAAGGTACAGGTAAGTCACATGTGTTTCAAGAACTCTCTCCCTATGGGGTTCTCGTTTCTGGTGGTGATGTTACCAGTGCTCGTCTTTTTGTAAAAATGAGTGGAAATAAGGAAATTCTTGGTTTGGTGGGATATTGGGATGTTGTGGCTTGGGATGAGTTTGAACAGCAGAAAGGCAGAACAACGGATGCGGTGCTTATTGATACCATGCAGAATTATTTGGCCAATAAATCGTTTAACCGAGGAAAAGGAACTCATGAAGCTTCGGCTTCTATGGTTTTTGTTGGCAACACAAAGCATACCGTACCATTCATGCTGAAAAACAGTCATCTTTTTGAAAGCATTCCAACTTCGTTTGTCAAAGGTGCATTTTTGGACCGTATTCATTTGTACAATCCGGGATGGGAAATCAAGATGTTGAAGAAGGATTCTTTTTCAAAAGGCTATGGCCTTATCACAGACTATATTGCTGCTGTTCTACACGAATTGCGTAATAATGATTTGACAAATATGTTGAAAGACTATGCCAAGTTTGATCCTTCTCTATCTGAACGTGATCATCTGGCTATTCGTAAAACATTCTCGGGTATGGTGAAATTGTTATATCCGGATTTGAAGATGACAGATGAAGAGGCCTTCGAGTTAGTAGATTTTGCTGCTGAAGGACGCAAACGGGTGAAAGATCAGCTATATCTCATTGATGAAACGTTTAAGGCTGATCCTGCATTTTTCAAGTACACGAATTTAAAAACAGGGGCAGAAATTCATGTGGAAACATTAGAAAGATTAAGCAATCCTCAGATAGTGCCGGCATATATACCTTATCCAACAAATAATACACCACTTACAGATGATATAGAAGAAATAAATAAATCAGAGGATATAAACGAAGAACATTCAAATGAAACAAAATCACGTCCACGCATTTCCATACTTGAGGAAAAGAGCCTTTCATTCCGTATGGGACAGACTGGTGTCTCTTATGAAAAACTTTTCGCGCCTTATCTGGAAAAAGCAGGAGAGATTACCATAGAAGATCCTTATATCCGTACTTCTTGGCAAATCAAGAATTTTATGGAGTTCGTAACGATGCTAATCGATACACGTCCAGTGGATGACTTGAAGTTGAAACTCATAACGAAAGAAGAGGATGAAAAAATTCCAGATCTGATAGATCATTTTGATGACATAAAAGATGACTTGGCCGGATATGGCATCGATTTCGAATATGAGTTTAGTGATTTCCATGACCGTTGCATCAAGACTGATACAGGATGGACGATAGCGATGGGTAGAGGATTAGACATTTTTGAAAAGTACAATACATATTCTGTGGCTATGTCCCGTCAAGATAAAAGAAAATGTAAAGATTTTATGGTGACGTACATCAAAGGATAATATTAAATAATATTGGTGTGAATCTGAAACAATTAAAAGATACTGTAAAATATTGAATAACGATGCCAACAAATAGTAATGCCTCTTTACATTATCGTATTTTAGATAGGTGCTTTAGCGACACTCATCACAAATATACTATTGACGTTTTGCTTGATATTATCAATGATAAATTAGAAGATAAAGAAGGGTGCTCGATAAGTATTCGACAACTTCGCAAAGACATTCAGGATATGCGAGACAGAGTAATGTATGATGCTCCTATTACAGCATATCCACTGGAGGGTCGGAAATGTTATTATAGATATTCCGATCCCAATTTTTCTGTCTTTAATAACGAGTTATCTTCAGAAGAAATAGAAAATCTCCGTGCTACAATAGAAATGCTGGGTAAATATCGGGGAATTCCTGCTAATACCTGGATAGAGGAGGTTGTATCAAGTCTTGAATATCGATTCGGTATAAAAGCGAATCCTGAAAATCTGATTTCATTTGAACAAAATGAACAACTAAAGGGATTGGAATATCTTTCAACTATTATTGATGCAACCATCAACCATCAACCTCTTGATATAGACTACTGCACATTTAAGGGAAATAAGATCAGAATGCTTATTCATCCATACTATGTTAAACAGTACAACGGAAGATGGTTTCTATTCGGTTTGGATAATGGGCATGATAGAATTGCAAATGTAGCTTTAGATAGAATACAACACATTAATAATGCGAGCATTGTATTCAAGAAAAACAAAAGTGTCGACTTTAGCACTTATTTTGATGATATTATTGGCGTTACTATTCCCCAAGAGAATGTTAATAAAGAATCTATTGTTCTAAGATTCGCTCAAGAAAGATTCCACTACGTTATTAGCAAGCCCATCCATCAGTCCCAAAGAATTATAGAAGGAGAGGATTGTGAGGTTGAAATACAAGTAAAGCCCAATAGAGAGTTATACCAGCAGATATTTTCATTCATCCCTGATATAGAAGTGATATCACCGCAATGGTTAAGGAATGAAATAATAAAGAAAATGAATGAAAATTTAAAAAGATTTTCTGTTTGTGCAGAATGACTGCATAGTTGCATAATACCTTTGCAATGTAATTTAAAAACAAAGGATTATGCCAACAAATAAGAATGCTGCAATTAGATACCAAGTACTTGACCGTTGTTTGAGCAACTGGACAAGACGCTTTTACATTGAAAACCTCGTTGAAGCCTGTAATGAAGCTTTGTATCAATATAATGGTGATACCAAAGAAGAAGGCGGCGTTAAGAACCGTCAGGTACAAGAAGATATGAAATTCTTGGAAAGCGAAGAAGGTTACGGAATGATTATTGATGCCATGAGAGATGGTCATCGCAAATACTACCGTTATCATCATAGAGGAGATTCTATCAAAGACCAACCTATCAACCAAGAGGAATTGGATTTGATTCACGATGCGCTCCTACTCATGAAACGTTTCAAGGGTGTTCCACATTTCGACTGGATGGATGATGTGGAGAGACAACTCTATACAACAAGCCAACTTGGAGAAAACTCTAAGTCGGTTGTCACATTTCAATCCAATCCTTATTTGAAGGGCATGGAAACTTATTTCCGACCTTTATTTGATGCTATCGTAAACAAACGTGTGATTGAAATCGTCTATCATCCATTTGGCAGAGATCCACGCACCATCACTATCCATCCGTATCACTTGAAGCAATACAATGATCGTTGGTTTCTTATTGGTAAACAAACAGACTATGACAGACAAGCAATTGGCAAACATTGCTATTGACAGAATTGAAGGTCTGAAAGAAACATCTAAGTCTTATGAGCCATTGGATGATGATTTTAATTTTGAGGAATATTTTGGCGATGTAGTTGGTGTTTCTGTAAATGATACTTTGGTTGGAAATGTGGTACTATAAGTGAATGACAGTGTAATAGGATATATCATTACCAAGCCACTTCATGAATCTCAGTGCTTTATGCGCAAGAAAATGGAAGATGGACGTTGGAAAATAACATTGAAGGTAAAGGATAACTATGAACTCAAGTCACTGCTTCGTTCATTCGGCGAACAAATCGAAGTGATGGCACCCGCATCATTACGACAAGAGATGAAAGAATCTGTAGATTGCATGAGTAAGATGTACATCGAAGACAAATAGAATCAAACAGTGCATATTGGGTGCATTGTTAGTTAAGATATTTGTACTATAGAACAAATAAGCAATTAATATGACTACAAAAACAAAAGAAATATTGGTTTCCACCCTTGAAGGGCGCTTTAAAAAACTACATGATGCTGCCAATTTTGCTGAAGATTGTAGTAATGCATTAGCTTTTCATTCAGAAAAACTAATGCAATATGAATTAACAACAGATCAGGTAAATGCTATTTGCAAACTGAATGATTCTATAGGTGCCTGGACGGATAAGTTCTCAATACTCACAGACAAAATGCAATCTGTTGAATCACAATATATAGACCATTTATCAGAGGATAAAACAAGGTGTGTATTAATTGAAGAGGTACCGACATATACCAAGAATGAAATTCCAAATACTTTTCAAATGTCCGAGAAACTGTTTGACATAGGATATTACGAAATGGAAGGTGACCCCTATGGCGCAAAGGAGCATAAATATACACGAGAAGCTGTCTTAAGCGATTTACAAGAACTTTACATGAATGTTGTCTTGTGTATAAAGGCTTTGGCAAATGCATCATATAATGGTGTTTGGAAAGAAGTAGAGCAAGTCGTTTTTGAAATATACGATACAATGCCAAACAATCAGTTTATAAATATGTGCAAGCTTTTTGCCATTAATAAATGGCTTGAATCTAGTAGTAAAAAACTTTTAACTAAATAATGAAAAATATGAAAAGAATTCTATTTTATGTAACAGCTATTGTGTCATTGACATTATTTGCTGCATGTTCAAAGGATGATAATGATTTTAAAATCACATCTCCTACGAGTATTGAATTGACAAGTAAAAAGACATCTCAGATTGAATGCTCTGATTCTAAGACAACATTTGCTTCTGAGGATGAGTATGTGGCAACTGTTTCTGCATCTGGACTGATTACAGGTAAAAGAATTGGAGAAACATACATTGACGTAAATGGGAAAAAAGCTATCAAGGTTTCTGTTACACCTGTTTACACTCAATTTACCGAACCTCAATTCTTGTTCGGAGCAACAAAAGATGAAGTGTATGCAAAAGTCGGGACAAACTATTCTATATCAGATGATAACGGTATTGTATACACTAAAACAAGTGATAGGACAAGAGGTTATATTTATCTATTAAAAGATGGGAAGGTTTCATCGGTAGTAATGGTAGTAAATAGCATCTATTTTGATAGTTTGACAGATTTTCTTCTTGAAAGGTATGCACCAGCTACATTTTCTGAAGAGGATTATACGGTATTATATGTAAATGCACTAACTGCAGATAAAATTACCATGATTATTGGCGAACATGTTTACTCTTCTTCACTAATATACGTTGCTTATTTACCTTATACCAATTCCAAATCTCGTTCTGTAGCAAACAGAAATGATAAAGATCTAAAACAACAAACTTATCGTTTACTTGAAAAGTTAAACTTTAAATAATTGAAATATGTAGTCATAATACATGACTAGCGGAATTTCTTAACAAAAATAATATAAAATTCTACAACTATGGCAAAGAACAAGCCTTACGGAGACGGACACAGATTGGGAGCCGTCAAGAATAGAACACAAATGTATAATCCTACTACCAACCTGTGGGTAAAACGTGGACCCGATGGCAAATTCATGGACGTGAAGACATCTGGTGGTAAATTTAAAGGAGTAAGAAAGGAAGATTAATATGATATTTATTAGCCATAACTCTAAAGATAAGCCTATTGTGGAGCCAATCGCAATCAGGCTAAAAGAATATTTTGGTCAAAAGAATGTTTTTTATGATTCTTGGTCTATTAAACCAGGCGAAGGTATTGTTAACATGATGAATGAAGGATTGCAAAATTGCAAGTACTTTTTCTTCTTTGTATCAAAAAACAGTTTGGAAAGCTACATGGTAAAACTTGAATGGCAAAATGCAATAATGAGAGCATCCAAAGGTAAAACGATTCTTGTGCCAGTAAGAATAGATAATTGCGAAATGCCCGCATTATTAGCTCAGACCCTATACATAGACATTTATAGAAATGGGATTGAAGCTGGCATTCGTCAGATTGTAGATTTAGTATCTAGCAATAATACATTCAATGTAAAATACACAAGCGTAAAAAATATTAGTGCCAAATTCCTTACGAAAACAAGTAAAGAAGTTGAGATAGAAATTTTAGCTAATTATTTTATGGAGCCAATAGTACAATACATCTTTGCTACAACAAACAGAAAAGATGAAATTTCTTATACTTGCAAGAATTGTAACATTACAGAAAGCAATTTCTTAGAAGGAATTGTTTCTAATGCTAATGGTCAAAAACTTAACGGTATATTACTTAAATTTCCAAATGTTCTTGTGCCAAGCTTTTCACAGGTTGCCCGCTTTGAAGCACTAAAAGAAAATCCAATTTCTATTAGTGGAATTTTTCATGAAAAGAAGCAAAGTGATTGGGAACCTTTGCCTTTAATATAAACATTTAAATCAAAGAAATCTGATTTGATAAGAAGAAAATACATAGTACTATCTTTTTAAGTCCCTATCGTCAATGTCATTATATCGACTATTGTCACCAACTTCCCATTCTCTGTTGCCACTCTGTGAACCGGCTTTGTGCCTAAGTAGGTTGGCAATAGAGTTGATAATATTTTGGTTTATATAAATGTTTGTTTGTCGTTCGGTGGGTAGTTTCGTATGAGAATTAAGCCCAAACTTCAGCCGTTTTGTATCAAATTTATAGTCTTCCATACAGATTATGGAGTGATTATGAAAGTCAATGCAATATGTCTTGCTATCTATTTGAAAAATAGACATACCGCTTTCAAATAGTGACGAACGCAAGTCTGTAATTTCTGTATCTTCGAAGAGACTTCTAAGTTGATTGATTGTTATCTCCGGATGTTTTTGTGAAGCATCTACAATGGAGATTTGTTTAGCGTCTTCTATTTTCCCAAATTTGCAGAGTAAATCACGCTCAACTTCATTTATAGGTGAGAAGGATTGTAGCCATCGGAGTTTATCATTGTATCGCAATGTGTTGCGGATGTTTTCATTCAATAAGATACGTTCATTTCGAAAAGCAATGCGCCCCTTCGTGATGTAGCTGCTGAATTGTCGCCAGAGCATTTCGTTCAAGTCGTAGGTGGATAGTTTACAATTGTCTTCAAGTATTGAATCAATGAACATATCTATATTGGCAAGCCTTTCTTCTCGACTTTGGAAGTTGAGTATCTGTTTCATAGATAATACTTCACTTCCTTTATGCACGATTTTGTTCTTGTGGTCTATAATCATGTAACCATATGGTTGATCCTTTGAACCAAAGAATATGAGGTCAACACCAAAACGCTTTTTCATTATTTCCTTCAGTTCTTCTTTGGTTGCTGCCATTCGGTGATATTTGCGAAGAATGGCACGTAGTTGATTTTTGCGCTTTCGCTCTGTTTCATCAGGCAAGTTATATTGGGTCGTAAGAGATTCAATCGGTATCGTTCCTAAAATTCTGCCACCACGTTTGACACATAACCGGTTATCTTTCTCGAAGCATTCGTATCCTTCAGATTCAAGAATAGCTTTAAACTGACTGAGACTGGCAAATCTATATTGAAGTGCTTCCGCCAATACTTGTTTTACCTTTTGGCTTTCGTCTTGACCAAGTAGTTTATTGATGACCTGCTGAGAACGAATACGCTCATGATTATGATCTATCTTATGACCGTCTGGAGCGACACGACTGGTGACAATATGGATATGATTATTGGCTGTATCGTGATGAGAATAGATAAGCAATGGCTGTCCTTCTTCGGTATATCCCATTTCTTTGAGATATTGATGAGCGAAGTTCACTAACTGTTCTGTAGTATATTCATCTCCACGACAGGAGATGGCCAGATGAAACTGTGGTCGGAGTATACGTTTATTGATCCGTGATGAGTATTCAACTAAATATCGTTTTAAATCATCAGAAGTGTATTTGTCGGTAACACCTACAAAACCGAAATTGGTCATCTCTAATAGTTCTGCTTTGCCTTGGGCGACTTTTCGCTCATTGTAATCAACTGCATGGAAATTGGAACTTGATGGAAGAATAGTAGCTATCATTATTATATCAATGGTGTAATGTTTGAATGGAGCAATAATGGATTAGTATAACAGTACAATCATAGTTTAGTCAATTTCTTGGCTATCTGATGCTGTTCCCGTTTAATGTCGCAAAGAAGGTGCTGAAGTTCTTCTATCTTAGGAAAGAGCACCTGTCTAAAGTAGGGCAAAGTAAGCTCTTCCCCGATGGCAAGTTCATTGGCACGTTTTACCACTTGATTGAAGTTGCCTCCTATCCAGGATAAGTCTTGCTGATATTTCCGGTATAAAGTGACCATCTCATTGAGAACATCAAATTTTCCGATGGTCGCTTTGTCATCAAATAGTTTGATTGCATCCCATACCATGCTGCTAATTGTCTTATAATTAACGGCTTTCTCTTTCAATAGTCGTTCTTCTTCCAGCGACATTCTTATCCACAATCGTTTCGTCTTGCGTCCCATTTCCTTCTATTATTAAAACGCCGAGTTGCGAGGGCATTTTCCCAACTTCACAGAAATTGGCAAGTTACTTTTGGTGGCGAAACTTCGTTTTGTCCGCACAAAAGTACAACTTGCTAAACAAATTCTGCGGAGCCGGTTGAACCTTCTACGCATGACTCTTCCTTCAAAGTTACGAAGATAACTTTAGGGGAAAGAAGATCATCTTGAAATTAATCTCGATAAGTCAATGAAAATTCCAGAGATAATTGCTTAAATGAAATAATGTTCGGTTCAAATATTGCAAGAATAGAAAGATGAAACATTAGTATAATGTACCATTATATTATTCACTTAATGCTGTATTAAAACATTTATCTAATTGAAAATCAGTTCTTATTTATTCGTTTTTCTCATAAAAATTTCGTAACTTTGTCTTTATAAATAAGAATGACCATGTCTGCTTTAGAAGGTGCCATTATTGGGCATTACATAGGAAAATATATTGTGAATGCGATTGTTGGAATTTTCCAGTTCGTGTTCCTCATCTTCAAATTTATATTTCTCATTTTGAAGTGTGGCTTTTATGGCGTTTCTTGGCTGATACATAAATCCGCAACAATCAAGTTGAGGTGATTGCTCCGGATTACAAAGTTTACATCTTTATTTTATCGAATCCTGTAATTTTGTGGAATACTGATTGATGGTAGTCTTCAAAATCTTAGTATAAATCTGGATTGTACAAATGTCTTCATGACCTAACATCCTGGCTACATCTTATAAGGGTACGCCAAGTAAAATAATCAAAACAACGAATGCCTTCTGTTATTGCATTGTATTTATATAATTAAGCAAGAATTCCTCTATGCCAATGTATAATATGCCTGAATCATCTCTCCATTGGATGATATAATCCTTCACCACAACGATTTTTATGAAAGAGTCTTTTATCTTTGTGAGGGAATTAATCTCCTGTAATCGTTTGGTTTCATCAGCTACGGTTAATGCAGACTGGATGTAATAACGCACTTGTCCGCGCTGGCAAACAAAGTCCACCTCCAATTGCGAACGCTGGCGCTTGCCCTCAGCATTTGTCACCATCGTATCGACTACACCCATATCAACACTGAATCCGCGGGCTGTAAGTTCATTGTAGATGATATTCTCCATAATGTGATTTTCTTCTTGCTGGCGGAAATTCAAACGTGCATTTCTTAAGCCCACATCTGAGAAGAAATACTTCTGTTGGGCACCGATGTATTTACGTCCCTTAATATTATATCGTTCCGCTTTCTTCAGGATGAAAGCATCAATAAAGTAGTCTATATATGTAGAAATGGTACTGTGGGATACAATCAAATTTTTGGTCGACTTGAAAGTGTTCTCCAGCTTAGTTGCATTAGTCAAACTGCCCACCGATGATGCCAGATAGTTCAGAATATCTTCAAGTACGTCTTTGGATGCTCGTAACTTGTTGCGTTCTATGACATCGGTGATATACGTGCGTTCAAAAAGCCCCTTCAAATATGCCGCCTTTTCAGCATGCCCTTTCTTGCTCATCACAAATGGCATGCCTCCGTACATCATATATTCAATCCATGCCATTCGGCTTTCACCCTCATAAGCGGAACAGAACTCATCAAAGGTCAGTGGATTTACTCTGATTTCTTCGCCTCTGTCTTTGAATTCCGTCAGTATGTCAACAGAGAGCATCTTTGAGTTACTACCGGTAACATATAAATCCACATTGTCCAGTTTCTTTAATCCAAGTAAGACATCCACGAAACCTATTTTTTCATTAGGATTGTCAGGCAGATAGGTATTCTGAATGCTATCCACCTTTTGAATTTCATCCAGTAACACATAGAAAGAACGCTCCTTGTTTGCGCAAATCTCTCTGATATACTTTCCTAGCTCAAGAGGATTGCGATATTTTGCATTGATATCCTCGTCAAGGGCAAGCATGATTATATTCTGTTCGGCCACCCCCATATCCATAAGATGCTGGCGAAATAACACATTCAGCAGATATGATTTACCACATCGACGTATGCCTGTGATGATTTTAATCATACCATCATTCTTCTTTGCAATAATCTGGCTGAGGTACCTGTCTCTCTGAATATTCATACTTATCTGCTTTTTTGTGACATTTATACACTTTTCGCATGCAAAGATACATAAAATAATTGAAGCATGTACTCCTTATCTGCTTTTATTGTAACATTGATATACTTTTCGCTATTAAAGCACCCATTCGTCTACATGTAACAAGTATAATTCGAATAGGTTATTATGTTACGGATTTAAGGTTCAATATCTAAATTCCTCATTTTTAAGTAGGGTGTCCAATCTGTTGTTTGAGGCATGCTAAAAAGCGAGCGCAAGCCTGCTGATACTCAGTAATTTATGTTGTAAAAACTCAGCAGTTTTCTTGTGTATGTCGGATATTTTTAGTAACTTTACATTCTAATAAACAGCAAGTTACGATGAATAAAGATATCAAAATAGCAAGACTTGAGCAAAAACTCAGTAAGGCAAAATCAGAGATAAAAAAGCTCAAGAAAGAGACACCTCAGAAAGCTTCGGAATCTAAAAGCAAACCGTCTAAAAAAAAAGAATCGAGAACTGTGTATTTGACGGAAGAACAACGACAATCTCTTTTGACTCTATTGAAAGATATAGTTATACAGGGGACATGATAACTATGGCAATCTTTCTTTGCATATATGCCGGACTCAGCCCGAGGAAAGCAGTAAAAAGCATGGAAGTAATGAATCATATGCTACACGGCGTATTCGGTGATATACCAGCGCACACTACGATTAGAACGTGGCTGGCAAAGTTGGGGCTCGACGTAATTAAACATAAGCGTATGAGTTTGGACAAAGCCTATGTAATCATTATGGACGCGAGTATCTCAGTGAACGGACAGCAGATGTTGCTTGCCCTCAAGATTCCTGCTGATCATACGGGTAAAGCACTTACTCATGCCGATGAAGAGGTTGTAGGTATGGCGGTGGCAAGTAGTTGGCCTTCAGAGAATGTGAAGGAATTCTGTGAGGAAATCACAGAAGAACAAGGGAAAATCCCATCGTATTACCTTACGGACAATGGTTCAAATCTTTCCAATGCAGTGAGTGCTATAGGTGTGCCACATCATAGAGATATCAGCCATTCTTTTGCTCTGTATCTCAAGAAGATATATGAAAACGATGACGAGTTTATTTCTTTCAAGAAACTAGTCGGGAATACCAAACATCTCGCTTTGTCGGAATTGGCTTATCTCATGCCTCCCAAGCAAAGAAGCACAGCGAGATTCATGGATATGTATCCTGTCATTGAATGGGCAAAGAGTATGCTTGACAACTTTATAAAACTCAATAGCTACGAGCGATACTACTTCTCTTTTATCCAACGATATGCCGGATTTATAGAAGAAATGAACGACGTTCTGGGTACATTCACAGCTATAATGGAGATTTGCAAAAAGGATGGCTTGTCGATAGAAAATATCACCAAATGTAAGGATATCATGAAAAGAACGATGCTTCTCGGAAGTGAGCGAGAAAGAAAGGTGTATCAGTTGGTGAATGATTATCTAGACAGAGAAGGGATACTGCTCTCTACAGAATATGTCATCCATCATATTTCATCGGATCTCATCGAATCCGACTTTGGTATTTTCAAGGAATCAATGCCGTCAAACAAGACCACAGGATTCACCGAATCGATACTGTATATTCCATTAAGACCGAAATTACACTCCGTAGAAAGCATCGATAATCTTGATATTGCCATCATCTTGAAGAGAACAAAAATCAACGACGTCACAAGATGGAAAGAGACAAATCTTAAGCCTAATCCTCTTGTGAAACGATTGAATATTTTAAACACAGCATAATATTAAATTGGACACCCTAATTTTTAAGTATGGATTTTATAACATTTTGGGGCTGATACATAAATCCGCAACAATCAAGTTGAAGTGATTGCTGCGGATTACGTAGCTTAACATCTTTATTTTATCGAATCCTGCAATTTTGTGGAATACTGATTGATGGTAGTCTTTAGAATCTTGGCATAAATCTGGGTAGTGCGAATGTCTTCATGACCTAACATTCTGGCTACATCTTCAATAGGTACGCCATGTGAAATAGCTAAAGTCGCGAAAGAATGTCTTGCAACGTGCACAATTTAAGCAAAAGCAACGGAAAGTGAATATGAGAGAAATGAACTGCAAGTGGTTGAGAATGAGCAATATTTCATAATCCTGCCAATTGGCTGCAAAGCAAAGCCGAGCAGGATATTGAGTTATTTCAGTTACCAAACCGTTAGCGGTCAGTTACCGAAACCAACACTGCTAACGAGGTGAAAAACAAATAGTTTGTCACCAGTGTTTGTTGCACTGTTCTGCACAACTTTCAATAACGGAGAATGCTTACTGATTGATTATTTTTGCAAACTAAAAAAGTAAGCAGATGAAAGTTGAAAAATTCAAGGTGCTGCTCTACCTCAAAAAGAGCGGATTGGACAAGAACGGTAAGGCTCCCATCATGGGACGCATCACCCTCAACCGAACAATGGCGCAGTTCGGTTGCAAGTTGTCATGTACGCCAAAGTTATGGAATCCACGTGAGAGCAGACTTGACGGCAAGAGCAAGGAGGCTGTGGAAGTGAACGCCAAGATTGACAAGCTGTTGCTGGCAATAAACTCAGCCTACGAGTCACTTGTGGAGCGCAAGACGGATTTTGACGCAAAGGCGATAAAGGATCTGTTTCAATGCAGTGCAGACACTCAGATGACCTTGTTGAAGCAGCTTGACGCCATCATTGCGGACATTGAGTCAAGAATCGGCATCGACTACAAGAAAGGCACGCTCCCAAACTACCAGTACACTCGCCTGACATTGGGGTTGTTCGTCAAGAAGCGTTATGGAACTGACGATGTGGCATTCGGTGAGCTTGACGAGCAGTTTATCCGTGAGTACATGGACTTTTGCTTGGACGAGAGAGGTCTTGCACTTGATACAGTCCGCCACTATCTCGCCATCTTGAAGAAGACCTGCCGAATAGCTTTCAAGGCAGGACACTCCGAGCGTTATCATTTCATGCACTTCAAGCTACCTCAGAAGAAAGAGAATCCACCAAAGGCATTGACACGTGAGGACTTCCTGAAAATTCGTGACCTCGAAATACCAGAGCGAAGAAAATCGTTGGCTTTGACCCGTGACCTTTTTCTTTTCGCCTGCTATACAGGCACGGCTTATGCCGATACGGTTTCCATCACGGAAGAAAACCTCTTTCGTGATGAGGAGGGCAGCCTTTGGCTGAAATACCATAGAAAGAAGAACAAGATGCTTGCACGTGTGAAGTTACTGCCAGAGGCGCTTGCCATGTTGGAGAAATACAAAGACCCGACAAGACCTACTCTTTTACCGCCACAGGAATTTCGAGTGCTGAGAGGTAACATGAAAAGTCTCCGAGTACTATCTGGCATAAGTATGGATTTGGTCTATCATGTTGGACGGCACAGTTTCGCATCGCTCGTTACGCTCGAAGAAGGTGTTCCGATAGAGACTATCAGCAGAATGCTTGGTCACAACAACATTCAGACCACGCAAATCTATGCACGTGTCACCCCGAAAAAGCTATTTGAGGATATGGACAAGTTCATCGAAGCCAACAAGGACTTCAAGTTTGTCCTGTAATATTTTCACAAAATAAGAAAGGAACATAACAATGAGAAGTACATACAAGCAGTTTTATTATATCAACCGTGGCAGAGTAAAGGCAGACGGAACCACATCTATATTTTGCCGTATCACGATTGACGGCAAAGTGTCAGCCATAGCAACAGGTCTTTACTGTGCTCCCGAAGAATGGGACACGAAAAAAGGTGAAGCCAAGAATGCAAGAGTGAACGGACAACTGCAAGCGTTCAGACTAAGAATTGACGAAGCCTACGAGCAGGCAACAAAGGAAAAGGGCATCGTTACAGCCGAGATTCTGAAGAATGTTATTGTTGATGCAAATACTATCCCGATGACATTGCTTGCCACTGGCGAGGAGGAGCGTGAACGCCTTAGGCTGCGCTCCATCCGTATTAACTCAACATCTTCTTATCGCCAATCTAAGACATCGCAGCTCAACTTGCGAGAGTTCATCGGGTTACGAGGAATGAATGACATTGCATTTGAAGATTTGACTGAGGAATTTGGCAAATCTTACAAGTTGTTCTTGATTGGCAAAGGGTATAGTGCATCCAATACGAACCATAATCTTTGTTGGCTGCAACGCTTGGTTTATATCGCTGTTGACAGAGGTCTGCTGAAATTCAATCCATTGGAAGATGTCGGATATGAAAAGAAAGGCTCACCAAAGCGTAGACATATATCCAGAAATGACTTGCTGCTCATTATGGAGACTCCTATGGAGGATAAGGCTTTGGAGTTGGCACGCAGAATGTTTGTTTTCTCCAGCCTTACAGGTTTGGCTTATGTCGATTTACGTAACCTGTATCCACACCATATCGGGATGACGGCAGACAGTAGAAAATATATCCGTGAGAAAAGAGCAAAGACCAACAACGAAGCGTTCATTCCCTTGCATCCGATAGCTGAACAGATAATGTCGCTATACAATACAGCGGATGATAGCAAACCTGTTTTCCCTCTTTCTTCACGTGATTCCATGTGGTTTGAATTTCATTCACTCGGTGTGGCTTTGGGTATAAATGAGAACCTTACCGCACATGTTGCAAGACATACATTCGGAGTAAACATGGTTACTTCGGGCATATCAATGGAAAGCGTTGCCAAGATGATGGGACATTCCAACCTGCGAAGCACCCAGGTCTATGCCGTCATCACCGATGACAAGATATCCAAGGACATGGACAAGCTGATGCAGCGCAGAGAAACAAAAGAAACTGACCAGAATAAAAATAAGGAGGACGGGAAATGAACAGAGGAGTTATAACTATCAGCGAGAGCGGAACGGTATCCATGCCGACCGATACTGTATGGATGACCATGCAGGAGATTGCCGACATGTATAATGTGTTCGGCTGCTATGTGCGCAAGGCTGTCAAGGCTATATTCAAGGATGGCATTCTGAAAGAGCAGGGTGTACGCCGTCATGTCAGGAAGAACGACCGCATCAGCTATGATGTGTATAGCCTTGAACTCGTCATTGCGGTAGCCTTCCGTATTGACAGCATTGAGAGCAGAGCCTTTCGGGAGTTCATTATGCAGTCCGTCATCGGCAGACAGACAAGCCGCACTAAACTGGTCTGTATCTTTACAGAGAATGCAATGGCATAGACCTGCCATAACGCAACGTTCCTTGGAGGCTTTGCGCCTCCAGCCACTTGGGCGAACCACCGCAGTGTGTTTTAGCATGGTATTAGATTTATACAGGTAACACAAATGATACCCGGCAAACACGAACAACTCGGTATAGCCAATAAAACGAGGCGACAACCTATAACAGCCACACTCGGTAAGTTATACGTTGTCGCCTTGTTCATTTCACACACTCATCAAGGACATTCTCCTACATACCTTTCATTCTGTACGCCTCACGATAGTTAGCCATCAGAATCTTCTGAATGTCGGACTCGCGGTAGAGTATCTTTCCGCCAAGCTGGATATACGGGATGACACCGTTGTTTCGGTAGTCCTGCAGGGTTCTTCGGCTCAGTTGCAGCCTGGCACAAAGCTCCTTGTCCGTCATGAACCGCTCACCGCCAAGCATGGGGCAGTAGTTCATCACGGCATGTTCAAAGTTGTCAACCATTCGGTTGAGGTGGTTCACGATGTGGTTCATCCACTCGCTGTTTCTTGTCATTACTTCATTGCTCATAGTTGTCTCGTTTTATTGTTGATACTTACGTTACTCGGTTTACTTGCTGCATTGGATAAAGTGGCTGTTGTATATTGACAGCCTAACCTGTGCGCTTGCGAAAGCGCATGTCCTTTTTCCTGTCCTCCACTACTGCTACGATAGCCATCACGTCCTCCGGCTTGTAGTAGGTCTTGTGGCTTTTGCGTATAAGCCAAAGTTCCGTTGTACCGAAGCGTCTGCACTGTCCGTGTGCAGATTGAGCGTCTGACACACGTCCTGCGTGTCGAGCCACTTGTTCATGGTCTTGTCCTCACTGCGCTCACGGATTCTGTCCATGCGTTTCACGAAGTTCTCCAACTGGGCATCAAGATAGTTGAATGCCTCTTCCTCGAATACGATGAATCCCATACTTTTCTTTTTTCCAAGTTAATACTATGTTATATGTCGCAAAGCTCCACGCATATGCTGTGCTCCACGTTTGTGAGTGCAAAGATAAGGCACGGCAATCTAAAAACAAGCGTTTTCAATTTCTGTGGCAGTATGTTGCCGGGGTTTGCCGACTTCAACGCCAAAAACAACAAGAAAAACTTGCACGGCTGCAACGAATACATGAACAATGATGAGTTGAGAAATACGTTGAAGTTCTCACAACTATCTCGGTATGCAAATAAGCAAGCCACAACTAAATTGCCACGTTACACCCAATCAGTTGCATGGCTGCACTCAGTACACTTACTTTGCGCCCGACAATCGGTCAATGGTGCAAACCGTGACCACTATACTAACAAATAAAACAGCATAAGCTATGGCAAGAACAAAAGATGCAGTCTTGGCTCCTGAGCAAAAGGAGCTGATGGAAAAAGAGTATTTGGATTTTGTTAAACCATCTACGTATGGCAACAAAGACAATCCAAGTAGTTGTAATTCTCTCTATGATGATGTAGAGAACCCAGAGTTGAGAGCAATTGTAGAGAAAGTTGCAGCAACAACTCCCTATAGAGAGGAAACATCACCGAATGAGGCTCAATCGCCACCGAATCCGCTGAAGCGCATCAGCGGCAAGCAGCGCAAGGCAACTTTGGAGGAGTATCAGCAGACCTTCCTCCAGGTTCCAAGGATTGACGACCGCAAGCCAGTCTTCGTCAGTTCCGATGTACGAGACCGTCTTGACCGTGTCGTCCGCATCCTCGGAGGAAGGCGCATGAGCGTATCGGGCATCATCGAGAACATCGTGCGCCACCACCTAAGCCTTTATGAAGAGGACTTCGAGGCTTGGCGCAAATTGTGAGAATTAAGGTCTGCGACCTTGGACGTGGATAGCTGAAAGGCTGTAATTCCAACTAACGTGTTCTGAGAGGGAGCGAGGTTATGTTTTGGGAATCCCAAAACGCCTCGCTCCACCATGAGGGCGGAGGAATTTTGCTCCCAACGGTCGCAGAAAGTGGGTGTACCAACTGTAAACAGTATATCGAATGACAAGCATACAGAAACAGAACAGGAAAAAGGGTGGAAGACCGCCCACAGGCAGGATTCACAAGCTGTCGAAGTCTGTCACAGTGAAGTTCTCGAAGCCAAGCTACGAGGCACTGAGGCTGAGGGCGAGAAAAGCCAACCGCAAGTTGGCGGAGTACATCCGTGAGTCCGCCTTGAACGGCGAGGTACTGAGCGGACACAATGCAGAGACGGTAGCCATCGCCAAGAATCTCATAGGCATGGCGAACAACCTCAACCAACTTACCAAGCTGTCGCATCAGAGAGGCTTCCACGAAACCCATGTATTTGTGGTGGACTTGTTGAGAAGATTGAAAGCCATCCTTGGCGAGTATCGCCAAGCAAGTTATAAACCGAAGCCAAGCAGTATGGGCAGAAAGGAGGATACCACATGATAGGCAAGCTAAAGAAAGGCAGCTCATTTGGTGGTTGCATCCGCTATGTTACAGGCAAGGACGAGGCGAAAATCATCGCCTCGGATGGTGTGTTACTCGGCACGAATGCCGAGATAACGCAAAGTTTCGAGCTACAAAGGCAGCTAAACCCAAGGATTAAGAAGCCTGTGGGGCACATAGCTTTGAGCTTCAAGCCCGAGGATAAGCCACGTTTGACGGATGAGTTCATGGCTAAGATAGCCCTTGAATACATGCAGATGATGGGCATCACCGATACCCAATTCATAATCGTGAGGCATCACAACACCGACAATCCACATTGTCATATCGTGTATAACCGCATCAACAATGAGGGCAAACTCATATCAGACGCCCACGATTACAGGCGTAATGAGCAAGTGACCAAGGCTCTAAAATCCAAGTATGGACTGACTTACGGAACGGACAAGAGCAAGACTAACACTCGCAAATTACGCAATGCGGAACGTGCCAAATACGAGATTCACAATGCCGTCAATGATGCTTTGAAAGTCGCAGATAGCTGGCAAAAGTTCAAGAGTGGGCTTGAAAAACGAGGTGTTCACCTGGAGCTTGTCTATAAGGACAAGGAGCGGAGCAAGGTTCAAGGCATCCGTCTCTGTAAGGACGGATATAGTTTCAAGGGTACGCAGATTAGTCGAGACTATAGCTTTGACAAACTGAATGCAAGATTTGAGGGAACGGAGAACCATGTATCAGCAAGAGCCATTTCTACTCAACAATATGAGCAAGGTAGTTTCAAGGACGAGCTGTTGTCATTCATGTCGGAGAGCAGTCAGGAACCTTGGGGCGGTATTTCTTCCATTGGACTTTTTGCTCCAGCCAATGCTCAGACCTTTGAGCCATTCCCAGAGGATGAATCAGTCAAGAAGAAAAAGAAGAAACGCAGAAGAGGCTTTAGCCTTTGATGCAAGTTACAAACCATTCAAACAACAAAAGAAAAATGAAAGAAGAACTATTGGAAGCCATCTACGGCACAGTTGAGAGATTGGAGCAGAAAGTCGATGAACTTTCTGCCTCACCAAAGAATACAGAGGCGCAAAGCACTCCAGTCTCTGTAAGTGTTAATATAAGCAAGCTTGAAAAAGCAATCCTTGCTATGGCTGTAAAAGAAGGGGAGTCTATTGACAAATTGGCAAGATTAAGAGAAGCTATCTGCATCTTTACCGACCTTACCAAGAAAGAAGCAAGTAACGGAGAACAGCGAAGCAAACTCTTGTTTGATACCATTAATCAGGTGAAACAAGAGCAGAATGTCACATCAAAATTTGTACAGGACAAACTTAACGCAATGGACAACACACCTCAAAAGAAAGTCGTAACCCATCGCTTCGAGCCTACTTCAAAGTATGTTCTTCTTTTCATTGGAGGCTTGGCTCTGTCTTTGGTTATCTCAATTTGGGGCAACCTCACCCAATGGCAAGAGTACCAAGATTGGGAAGAGGCGGACTTGAAGTATAGGGCATTGAAGATGGTGCTTCCATCTGACGACCCGAATATTCACTACATCGAAAAGCATTTTTCTGTTTGCCGAGATGAGAAAGTTATAGATGATGTAAGAAATCGTGTTGCCGCCTACGAGGATTCTATTCGCCATCATCATGAAATGGTTGAAATGGCTGCTTATAAAGATAGTATAGCCAATAAGCTTTTGCAAGAATCACATCGCATAAAACGGGCTATCAAAAGCTCAAAATAAAGTTTCTGGAAACTAACTATACTAAATGAGAGGGAAATAAACTTAATATATTCCCCTCTCATTTATTTAGTGTAAACTTGCATTTAGGATAGTTTGAACACCCATAAAAAGAGCCATATCTTCCTTTGCGTAAAACTAACTGACCACAACATTGTGGGCAAACGCCTTGCCTTATTAAACTCTTTGCTCTATATTGCCTGTCGTGAACATTATGCTTGTGCTGTCTTATTTCTTCCTTGTCAGCTATTGTGTAATATCGTTGAATAGTATTGACAATCCAATCTACTTGTGTAGCATTTAGAATAATGTCATGATATTGAGATATTGCCCAATTTAAATTACATCTGTTTACAACTATATGGTTACTGACATGAACTTTCAACTCTGCTGAATTATTGAAAACAACAATCGGAATTAACGGAATGTCAACAGAACATTTAAGCAAATGGCGAAGAAATCTTACATGTCCCTCATTCTGCTTTATAGGATTGTAAAATTGGTGTTTACTTTTGTAGATGACCTGCGTCCAATATTCAGAATTCTCGCCACCTAATATCCAGCCTTTATAACCCTTTGTCTCTATAACGAATACCCCATAAGGTGACACGACGATATGGTCAATTTGAGTTGAGTGTCCATTACTCTCAAACAAAAAATCATTGAAAATTGTGTACTCATCTGGTAGTTGTAACATTTTCTTATGCACCAACTTCTCGGAATATTTACCTTTCCACATTGGCATCTTCAATTTAATGAAGATAGCCAATGCAAAGAATACTATCAAACAAATTATTGCCATATTCTGTCAAAGCTAATATATTCGTTTAATCCATCTTTTGCTTGCTTCAAATCCCCATTGGACATGCCATTTTCTACCTGTAACCTTGTCTAAAAGGATAAATTGATATATATTCTTTGTTGGATACAATTCAAATGTTCCACACCCTGTGTCAAGAGACAAATCTTCATCGTTAAGGGTAACAGAGCCTTCTTTGCCATCATCTAACGACCATTGCACAACATCTATTTTCCCCGTACTTGTGTCTAATTGCAGAAAGTTGTAGATGTTCTCTGTTGGATAGAGTTTGTATCTGTCAAGACCGTGTATGCGGAAATCCACGTCTTCCAATAGGTCATGTATCTTTATCAATGTCGAATCTTTCGCAATCTTAGTAGTTTGCGAACCTAACTTACTTTGTGCAGTCGCTCCTAATGTTATAAGCAGGGAGCAAAATATTAACATAAATCTCTTCATATCTACATTATAATTTGATTACTTGAATTTTTCCCAATCAAGATTGAAAGAATCGTTGTTTTGTGAAAGCCAGATAAGGTATTGTCGGTCTGTTTTACAAACCTCCTCAATGGACTTTCCTTTATATTTCCCGAAGCTCATTATATCATTAGGACCAAGTGTTGGTCTATTTTCCATATTATATTCCAATACCTTATCGACATCGGTATATAAGTGTTGGGAATCTATTATCGCCCATTTGACATACTGCCAATCCTTAATGATGACCTCTTTCAAAGTCATATCCTTATATTTACCAAAGCCAATCTTGTCATCAAGACCAAGAACTTTAACAGATTCTGTAGTCTTCTCACCTATGATGTCCAATAACATCCATGAGCCACACCCACAACATGGTATTGGTTGCGGTTCAGTATCATTCTTGGTGCACCAACTGTGTTCTGGGTCATTCTCATAGGCATCCGCTCTTTCGCCATTACGGTAATAAAAGCCAAATACATTTCCAAACTTGCCGCCTCTTCCATGTGGTTCTACTCGTACAACCTCCACATACTGATTACGATACCAGTCGGAAACTCTTCCGTCTGGGAATCTTTGAGCAGTAAAAGGCAATGCTCTACCTATATTGTAATAAATCTCCGTTAAGTTCTGATGTGGATACTTGCAATTCACCGCATCAACCAACGTTTTCTTTTCTTCTTCAGTCATATTCTTTATTTGTTATTTTAGAATAGTAACATCTATCATCTTGTCTGCGGAAAGACTTTGTCAAGTTCTTTTTTGATGGCTTTATAAGCTAATTTTTGGTCTTGTGAAATAGACCAACCTATACCACTGGATTTTATAACTGCGATACTTTGATTTGTATCATAGTCATAAAAACTTATTGAAATATAAGTATGTCCACCATCCCATTTCTCTGTTTTTACATTTATTTTGGGGGATGCAACTTTTTCACCAAAAGCTATAAGCGTTTTCGCCTTTTCTGCAGACACCACCTGTAACTTTTCTGAAATTTCATTCTGAACCATCATCAACATATCTGCTAATTCAGCATCCCCTTCATCACCAGTTCCAAATACAACATACTTATATTTTGATATGTCTGTTCCACTTAATACTGTAGTTATACTCTTGGAAGAAGCACACGACACAAAAACAGAGACGATGGCTATCAACATAAAATAGGAAACGTACTTTTTCATAAATTGCAAATTATTATAAATCCTCACCGTTAGCATGATTGTATTCATTGTCATAGAACATTGTTATGTAGTATTCTCCATAACTTTCACAAATTCTAAACCATACAGGTTTCATAAACATCATTTCCATGCCTATTTTTATTGCTGTATTTTGAATTTCCTTCGTTATTTCTTCTGACGGATTTTTTAATTCAGCCTCTGTGTATTTGCTTAACAACTCATTACGTACTTTCTTTTGTGAAGCCAAAGTGTCGACTTTCTCCATATTGGGAACTTGATAAAACAAAGCATCATAGTTCTTTTTGTTAACAGTCATTTCATACGAAATGTTTTCCTCATCAGACAAAGTGTATTTATCAAGCGAAGTGTACCGTTTGTTATTTTCAAATTGGCTCACAAGCTTATTGAAACGAATCTTTATATTCGCCTCATTTTGAGTGTTTGCATCACACAGCATGATTCTATACACTTTATTGTTGTTTGTTGCTATGTAAACATGAACATCAGTTCCATTGAATTCTCCTTCCAAGAACTCATTTGTACCTACTTTCTTTGGCACAAAACCTTTACTTACCAGTTTTTGTTTCATCTCAGATTTAAAACCATCTACTGGTATACTCAAAAATGTTGTCACGTCATTTTGCGCAGACATACTTATAGCCATAATAGCCATAATGTAAAATAAAAATATTCTTTTCATTGTTTTTTTTTTATCTTGGTCCTAAAAACTTATCACCATTTAAATGAATCATATGGTCAGGCATATCTGCAATCCAAACCTCAGTCTCCCACGCTAATTGTTCTGAAAACTTCTTGAATGTTGCAAAATCAAGAAAAGCAGTAACGTAGATTTTTCCTGCGGAAACATTCTTAGTCATAGATTCAATTTCGATTATTCGCTTGGGATCCATTGGGCCAACTGAAGTAACAGATTCGACAAAATATATCCAGTTTTTATCCTCGCGGTATAAAACGACATCGGGCATTTTATCATGCAATGTTATCTCAAATCCCAACTGGGACAATTTGGCGATATTCTTTACCATATCCTTTTGAATTGTATCACCTACGTACAAACACTCTGAACTTGGTGCAAATCTTGGTGCAAATTCTTCTATGATAGCCTTTTGTAGTTTATTATGCTTGCCTGGGCTAAAAGTGAAATCTTGATTATTTATACGCACAGGCATTTTTTGCATTTTCTTTTTTGATGCATATATATCAGAAAGACTATCATGCTTTGAAACAAATTGGACGAGAAAAGGATTTGCCTCACACACAACACCTTCATCTTCATTCATGTTTTGGATGACACGCAAGAATTCATTTGTAATACGATAACGATAATTTGGACTATTAGTAGCTTTACCATTATCTTCTATTAGGGCTGCTGTTCTAAAAGCATGCATTGCCTGTTTGCGAAATGTCTCACGGGAATTTTCTGCATAAATCACTCCATAATGTTCACCAATAAAGGCTATTATATCATGAATTCTAATCCAATCATTAGATGCTTGACGGCAAGGTGTATCTTTTGTTAGTTTAGCCATTGCCAACAACGCTAAGCAACAAAGAGTACTTTGCTGCTTGGGAGGCATTCCGACTTCCTCCAGTAAATATTTTGCTAATTCTAATTTATCCATTTATTTAATATTTTGTTACAATTAGCTACAGACAACTCATGATGCATTAGTTCTTTTCCCATTTCTTCTATAACCTGCCGTTCTGGTATTGGCATCTGATTGATTTCGGTGGAATTAACCTGTGTCGAACCATTAAGTATTCTATAGTAACAATCGTATAATGTTGAGTTTAATAACACATATAGTCCATATGTAACACAAGGAGAATCACATTTAATGAAATTCACTTTATTTTGTGTACTAATATATTTAAACTTGTCATATTTCTTTTTCAAATATATGCCACATTGCAGTCTACGTGGTTCTTCTTTTGATGTAAATCTCTTTACTATCAGAAAATCACCATTCTCTTGTAGATATGACTTCTTATCTGTTTTTATAACTTCACCATCTTTGCCTAATGGCCACACGACTTTACCATCTTTTATATGCTGAGAATACAATAATGGATAAGCACCATCTTCAATTTCATTTCGTAGTACCTCTCTTGTACGAAAATCTACGATAATGCCTGTCTGCATTTTCAGATTTATTTCTGGTAGTGTCTTATGAAAATGGTTGATAGTATGAAGAATATCTGCATCTTCCTTATTGGTTACAAGATACACAAAGCGGTTCTTTGCCACAACAGTTTCATACGGAGCGCAAAAACTTCGTATGTCATTAAACTCTGATGTGGAAGAACTTGTAATGCTTATACTATGTGGAGCAATTGATGTTTTCTTTACCTTTATTATCACTGTTTCTTGCAAAACAGATTCTCCTTCAAACACTTTATCTCGACTTTCGAATAAATGAAGGTCTGTTATTACACAATTGTCAAACAGATATTCTCGAAATTTTCTAAAATATGCCCCAGATGTCCACGAACGTGGTATTATATATACAAGTTCTTGCTCTTTTTTTAAGTTGTGTACCCCCATTGCCCAAAAAAGGAAATACAAGTTCGGTGCACCATAGCAAACTTCCGGCATAGCTAATGCTTCAGCAGCATCTTTGGCTATTTTCATATAAGGAGGATTGCCTATAATATAATCATATTGATAATCTTCATTATTAAAGGATGTGGAATTGGAGAAATTTTGTGATGTTACATAGTTCTCTCTTTTTATTGTATAAGATACGTTGTGCAACTTGTTACATAGTGCCATATTCTCCTCTAAAAGAGGCATGACTAGTTCATCTGTTTCATAGCATGTAACATATATTTTCCCCATATATCCAAGTTCATATAATTTTTGGACAACAGCTGCAGCAAGAATTCCTGTTCCTGCTCCTGCATCTAAAATTTCAATTTTCTGTTTTGAGAGGTCAAAACAGAAAAGAGAAGCCATAAACTTAGCTGTGGTCGAATTCGTAAAGAATTGACCATACTTCTTACGCTTTGCCTTAGGGACAGAAGCGATAAAACGTTCTGTATTTTCTATTACTTCATTTAGCATTTTACTCTTCCATTGTTTTGTCAACGATTAAGTCTTTCAGTTCAACAGATAACAATTTTGCAATTTTGTATAAAGTGTCTAAGTTTGGCTGTTGTCTATTGCAACAATATGCATTAGTTGTACTAAAACTCTTGCCAAGTTGTTCTGCAAGCCATTTTTGTGACAAATCCTTTTCGACTAAAACCGTTTTTATTCTATTCAACTTCATTTTATATATTTTGTCTGCAAAGATACAAAATAATATTCTAAATATAGCATTATATGCTATAAATATTCAACATAGAGATGAAAATCTTGTCTTTTGCAGTTTTGAAGCATCAAAAATCTTAAGATTTTCTAAAAACAAGGGAAAAATATGCTTTTTTCGGAAATTAGATTTATCTTTGCACTTGAAATCAAAGCGTTCTTTGTATATTGCAAAGTTGGGAAAGAAAAAGAATAGAGCTCGTTTCTAAATCGTTAGCAGTTACATTCTTTAAAGAACCTAACATACTGATATTCAATCAATAAAAGATTTTGCTGTGACTCGCAACGTGAAAGGTCAGACTCTTGCGAAGTCCCATGGCATGTTGAATGAGATGGAGATATTCATTTCCCTTTTGGTTTGTAATTTTGGGTAAGTTGTAATCGTACTTCTTCAGTATTTCCATAGCCGGGTTCAAAATGGGTGTGAAGAACTTTGTCCCTGTTTTAAGCCGTTCTCCATCGATATAATAGATCTTGCCAATCTTTTCAGTCATCTGCTCGAAATTGAATACCTGTACATCACAGTAGGCAAGACCGGTATAGGCTGAAAAAATGAAAAGGTCTCGTACATGGTCCATTGGTTCCGACAACTTAATTGTTCTCAATTTGTTCAATTCATCCTCTGTGAGTGGTTGACGTTCTTTGCTCTTACCTCGGCTCAATTTGACACGTTCGTATGGGTCTGCAGGAATCATATCGGCCATTCTCAAGTAGCGTGTCACTTTACGAAGATGTTTGTGATAAGTGTGCACAGAAACGTCCGTCCTGGAACCATCGTGCAACCATTCATCGAATTCAAGGATGTGTTTAGGGGTAAGGTCTGCAAATGTTTTGATTTTACCGAAACGTTTGACGGCCTCCCAAGTACAGATTTTGTGTTTGTGAGTGCCTGTACTGAACTTTTCCTTGTCGATGCTTTCCTTCATATAGATTATGAAGTTGGTAGTTTGGTCTGTCCCTTTGTATAAATTACTACTTCGGGATTTCTTTTTACCTAAGTAATAGCTATCAAACTGCTGAACTGTCATCTCGTCATCAAACAAGAGCATTGCTGAAATGATGTCATTACATCGTTTGAGCTCATTTCTTACATCTCTAGATGACAGATAATCTTCTAATTCATCGGGAGAACATTTACCGATTGGGATGTACTTACGTTCTCGCCTGCTCAAATAGACTTGCATTTCTACAATGCCTTGGCCGCGTTTTTCTGCGACTTTCTTTCTGTCGAATACGACAGATACTTTCTGGTTTGCCATATTAAAGCGTTTTTATACGGCTTAAAGGCGTTTTGAGAACTCAAAAGAGAGTGTTTTGGTAGCGCAAAAAAAGGTAGCGCACCCTGTTTTAGTAGCGCAATTGGTAGCGCAAACCCTTCCCGAGAGGTCTTTTTTGTTCCCATTAATTCCCGTTAGCCGCGGGGTTAAACAATGGTATTAATCCCTCTAAACCAACGAATTGGAACGCAAGTGCATGTATGTAAACGAAAAAAGGGATACTTTATCAGTATCCCTCTAAATCCGTCTTTTGTGATCCGCTTGGGGTTCGAACCCAAGACCCCAACATTAAAAGTGTTGTGCT
>CAZFXK010000009.1:0-30202 GCA_964522975.1 uncultured Bacteroides sp.
AAAAAGTCAAATTAGTTATTTCTATGAAAATAAAATTGATATATCTATTTTAAATGATATATTTGTTGTTCGTGTAGGTGCACGGAACATTTAATGTTGAGTCTTAAAACTAATTTATTAAAAATAAAAATATGAAAGATCAATTTTCATTAGAAGGAAAAGTTGCGTTAGTAACAGGTGGAACCTATGGTATAGGTATGGCTATGGCTAAAGCCTTAGGAAAAGCCGGAGCTAAAATTATTTTCAATGCACGCACAGCTGAAAAAATTAAAGAGGCTGAGAAAGAATATCGTGATGAAGGTTATGATGCTTATGGCTACCAATGTGATGTAACGATAGAAAAAGAAGTTCAGAAAATGGTTGCTGATATATCTCAAAAACACGGTGATGTGGATATTCTAGTTAACAATGCTGGGATTATCAAGCGCATTCCTGCTTTAGAAATGGAGGTTTCGGAATTTAAAGAGGTAATCGACATTGATTTAGTTGGTCCTTTTATTGTGTCGAAAGCGGTTGCACCAGGTATGATAAAAAGGAAAGCTGGTAAAATTATCAATATTTGCTCTATGATGAGTGAGTTAGGTCGCGAAACGGTTTCAGCATATGCTGCAGCTAAAGGTGGTTTAAAAATGCTCACTAAAAACTTAGCTTGTGAATGGGCAGAACATAATATTCAAGTTAATGGTATAGGTCCCGGATATATTGCAACTCCTCAAACTGCTCCTTTACGTACGGAAGGACATCCATTTAATGATTTTATTATTTCTAAAACACCTGCTGCCCGTTGGGGAAATCCGGAAGATTTGGAAGGACCTGTTGTTTTCTTGGCGTCCAAAGCCTCCGATTTTGTAAATGGGCATATTCTATATGTGGATGGAGGGATTTTAGCATATATTGGTAAGCAACCTTGATGATTTAGATTCAATAGTATCTAAATCTAAAAAATAATAGTAAGAAAAACAGATGGATTTTTTTAACAGTATATTGGATGGACTTAACATAGGAATTGGGTACATCATTGGTTTGGGAGCGAGTGTTATGATGCCTATAATTTTTACAATTATAGGGGTTGCAATGGGTATCAAATTATCTAAAGCAGTACGATCAGGACTTTATGTTGGGGTTGGTTTTGTAGGCTTAGGTGTTATAACAAAACTGTTAACTGACAATTTAGGACCTGCAGTAGATGCGTTGGCTACTATTTATAACCTCGAAACCGATATCTTGGACATTGGCTGGCCGGCAGCAGCAGAAGTGGCTTATAATACGGCAGTTGGAGCTGTTGTAATTCCTATATGTTTAGGTATTAACGTATTAATGTTAATAACACGAACTACCCGTACTGTAAATATTGATATATGGAATTTTTGGCATCATGCCTTTATTGGTTCAATTGTTGCGTTGTCTACCGGGAGTTTTGGTTATGGACTCGTAGCTGCTTGTGTCTGTTACATAATTTCCATGGTATTAGCTGATTTTACAGCACCCGGTTTTGCTCGCTTTTACGAAAAAATGGATGGGATATCCATACCACAACCTTTTGTTGCTGCATTTGCCCCTTTTGCTTGGGTTATTAATAAGGGGTTAGATTTAATTCCTGGGATTAATAAAGTGGAAATAGATGCTGAAGGTATGAAAAAGAAGTTTGGTTTATTAGGAGAACCTATCTTTTTAGGAGTAATTGTAGGTTGTCTTTTAGGAGCACTCGCCAAATATGATCTTGCAAGAATCCTTCAGTTAGGTGTAATTTTGGGTGCAGTAATGGAGTTAATACCTAGAATAACCACACTTTTTATAGAAGGATTAGTTCCCATTTCTGATGCAACGAAGAAGTTGGTGGAGAAAAAATTCAAAGATAGTTCGGGTTTTTATATTGGAATGAGTCCTGCTTTAGTGATTGGGCATCCGGTGACATTGGTTGTAACCATTCTATTAATTCCTGTATTGTTATTTATTTCAGTTATCTTACCTGGGAATAAGTTTCTTCCATTGACCAGTTTAGCCGGACTATTTTATGTCTTTCCATTAATTCTTCCTATAACAAAAGGTAATGTATTGAAAACTTTCATCATCGGTTTGATACTAATGATTGGGGCTAATTATATGATTACCAGTTTGTCGGGCATTTTTACCGAATCTGTTGTGCAGGTAACAGGAGATAAATATACACAAGGTCAACAAGTGGGAACAATTGATTTTGCCGGTAGTCCATTGACTTGGGTTATATATCAGTTGACTGCTAATTTTAAGTTAATAGGGAGTCTAATATTGGGAGCCGGTACATTAGCTTTAATGTTATGGAATAGAAAAAGGAATGTTGTTAAAAATTAAATATGAAATA
Source organism: uncultured Bacteroides sp. (assembly GCA_964522975.1). Classification (GTDB taxonomy): domain Bacteria; phylum Bacteroidota; class Bacteroidia; order Bacteroidales; family Bacteroidaceae; genus Bacteroides_E. The sequence continues at coordinate 2,342 of CAZFXK010000009.1, forward strand.
ATTACAATTAAAAAATAATTAAGTATGAAAAAATTAGTTTTGACGTTTGTTTTAGCTTTATCGACTTTAGGAATATGGGCACAAGGACATATAAATTATGAACTTCGTTATGCTACAAATCCTGAGGATTTTAAAAGTTATGACACGGAGAGAATAAGGAAAGATTTCCATATGCCAACCGTGTTTTCTCAAAATAAGATTAATATGGTTTATTCCATGTATGATCGATTCATTGTGGGAGGAGCTCTTCCTGTAGGACAATCTTTATCGTTAGATACCATTGATCCATTAAAAGCTCCCAATTTTTTACATCGCCGCGAACTGGGGATTATTAATGTAGGTGCACCGGGTATTGTGAAAGTAGGAGATAAAGAATATGAGTTGAATTTTAAAGAAGCTTTGTATGTAGGAAGTGGTGCTCACGAGGTGGTTTTCTCTTCTAAAGATGCATCTAATCCAGCTAAATTTTATTTTAACTCAGCACCGGCTCACCAGTCATATCCTACTAAAAAAATAACCCTTAAGGATGCAAATGTAATTAAGGCGGGTTCTTTAGAAGAATCAAATGATAGAGTAATTAATCAATTAATAGTAAAAGAAGTGGTTCAAGTCTGTCAATTGCAGATGGGGTTAACAGAGCTAAAACCGGGTAGTGTTTGGAATACAATGCCTGCACATACTCATACAAGACGTATGGAAGCTTATTTCTACTTTAATGTACCCGAAGGACAAGCTGTTTGCCACTATTTAGGAGAACCCCAAGAAACTCGTCACATTTGGATGCATAATGAGGAGGCTGTATTTTCTCCTGAGTGGTCTATTCACGCCGGAGCCGGAACAACGAATTACACCTTTATTTGGGGTATGGCCGGTGAAAATTTAGATTATGGTGATATGGATGTTGTTCAACCTGATGAATTGAAATAAGATTTTTCGGTTTAATAAAGAGAAGGTCTTTTCTTCTCATTAATACTACAAAAAGCGATAAGACTAAAAATAAATCTTATCGCTTTTTATTTATTACATCAATAGATTTAATGCTTAAGCTCTATTACAATTTAATAATAGTTTTTGCTAATCTTCCTTAGACTTTTGATTAATCCAGACTTATTCCATTTAATGCATTATACAATTCTTCCCATTGATTGGCAAGATCTTCCATTGAAGGAAGAAGAAGGTTTGCTCCGGATTCTGTCAAAACAGCATCGTCTAATGGTCCTGTGTTTACTCCGATAGTAAAGATGCCTGCAGCAACAGCAGATTCTACACCCAATGGTGCATTCTCTATTACTATGGCTTCATTGGGCTTGAGCCCTCCTTTTTTTAGAGCCTTTAGATAGGGCTCGGGATGGGGTTTCCCTTGTTTTACATCAAAAGCAGTGACCATTGATTTGCTTTGAAATGTATTTGGGTAGTCTTTTTCTAATTTATTTAAGAGTGATTCTTGAGAAGAACCGGTTACCACAATGGCTGTTAAGTTATTCTTTTTGATTTTCTCTAAAAGCTGTTTTGTCCCAATCATAGGGGTTGTTTTAGGAAACTTATTGAACTCTTCTTCTTTTAAGTCATAGATTTTTTTTATTTCTTCTTCGGAAGCATCTCTTTCAAATTGTCTTTGATAAGCCCAGTTAATGGTATCAATGCGAGTTCTTCCTTCGTGAAGATAGGCATCTTCCTCATTAAAATTAATGCCGTATTTTTTGGTGCTCTTCGACCACGCAATGGCATGATATTTCATTGAGTCATAAAGGACACCATCCATATCAAATAAAACAGCTTTTAATTGAATTTGATTATATTTTTTCTCTTTTAAAAAATCTTTGACAGCTTTTGGGTAATTCATGAATATTTATGGGTTTCTATTATATGATAAAGACTAATCAAGAGAATTGTTTGATTAGTCTTTATTCTTTTCTTTTTATTTCTTTATCCTTTTTTGTATGGCTTTAGATTCTTCTTCAAATCCATGTTTATTTAACAGAGCAAACATATTTTTCTTATAGGCCTCAACTCCGGGTTGATCAAACGGATTTACTCCTAATACGTATCCACTAATACCACAAGCACGTTCAAAGAAATAGAATAATTGACCAATGCTATTCTCACTAAGGTTGGGTAATATGATGCGAAGGTTAGGTACTCCGCCGTCAATGTGTGCTATTTGGGTTCCTAACTCTGCCATCTTATTAATCTCATCCACTCGTTTACCTGCAAGATAGTTTAATCCATCCAGATTTTTTTCATCTTTAGGGACTATCAATTGATGATTTACCTTGTCTATTGATATGACTGTTTCAAAAATTGTTCTTTCTCCTTCTTGAATCCATTGTCCCATGGAGTGTAGATCTGTAGAGAAATTTACGGAAGCAGGGAAAATGCCTTTGTTTTCTTTTCCTTCAGATTCACCATAAAGTTGTTTCCACCATTCACTGATATAGTGAAGTTTAGGGTTATAATTAACTAAAATCTCTATTTTCTTTCCTTTATTATATATGGCTTGGCGAGTAGCTGCATAAATAGCAGCAGGATTGTCTTCAAACGCATTTTCAGAGCTACAAGTTTCTTCCATTGTTTTGGCTCCTTTAACTAACTCTTCAATATCAAATCCGGCAACGGCAATGGGTAAAAGTCCCACAGGAGTCAGTACAGAGAAACGTCCTCCTACATCATCGGGAATGATAAAGGATTTATATCCCTCTTCATCGGCTGTAATACGTGCAGCTCCTTTTTTTGCATCGGTAATTGCAACAATTACCTTTTGTGCTTCTTCTTTACCTCTTTGATCTTCGCATTGTTTTTTTAGCAAGCGAAAAGCTAAAGCTGTTTCTGTAGTTGTACCGGATTTTGAGATATTGATTACCCCGAATTTTTTGTCTTTTAAAAATTCAGTTAGCTCATATAAATAATCTTCACTGATATTATGTCCTGCATAAACAATGGAAGGTACGTTTTTTTTAGTATTAAAATTAGCAAAGCTATTTGATAAGGCCTCAATTACTGCCCGAGCACCCAAATAGCTACCCCCGATACCGGCAACGACTACAACCTCACAATGATCTTGTAAAGTTTTGGCTGTTTGCTTTATATCGTTCAGATGGTCTTGTGTAATTGATGAAGGTAGATGTAACCATCCTAAGAAATCATTACCTTTACCTGTGCCATTTTCTAAATCTTTTTGAGCTTTTTCCACTGCCTCTTTATATCTAAGAATATCTTGCTTCGATACAAAGTCTAATGTTTTATCAATGTTTAATTCTATCATTTTGAGCTATTTTAATGAGTTTTTATTATCTAAATAAAAGGGTTAGTTTTTTTATTTCAATTTCAGGAGAGGAATTTTTGTAAAGTATTCTATATACGGCTTCTAAAATAGGCATATTTACCTTTATATTTTCATTTACTTCCTTAATGCCACGTGTACCATAATAACCTTCGGCTATCATCTCCATTTCTATTTGGGCACTTTTTATGGAATATCCTTTACCTATCATTGTACCGAAGATTCTATTTCTGCTAAAATTAGAATAGCTGGTCACTAATAAGTCGCCCAGATATGCGGAATCTGTAATATCCCTTTCAATAGGGTGAATGGCATTCAAAAATAGATTCATCTCTTGAATGGCATTAGTGATGAATACCGCTAAAAAGTTATCTCCATATTTTAGTCCGCTACAGATACCTGCACCTATGGCATATACATTTTTTAGTACGGCACCATATTCTATACCCGTAATATCTGCACTAACCGAAGTTTTAATGTAATGACTATCCAAAAGTTTAGATAACTCCTTTGCTTTATTCATATCAGAACAAGCAATTGTTAAATAAGATAATCGTTCTAAAGCTACTTCCTCAGCATGGCAAGGTCCGGCTAATGCAATGATATGATCTTCAGGAACATCATAGGTATCCTTGAAATACTGTGAAACAATAACATTTTCATCGGGTACAATGCCTTTTATCGCTGTAACTATTGTTTTACCGGATAGATTTTCAGATAGTTTTTTTAAGTGTTCCTTTAAATAAGGAGAAGGAGTAACAAAGATTAAAATATCTGCCTGGCGTACAATCCAATTGATATCGGAATTAAATTGAATGCGTGGTATTTTAAATTTTACTCCAGTTAGATAAGCCGGATTATGTCCTAATTTCTTAAAATCAGCAATACGATCGTCTCGTCGCATATACCATAAGATGGATGTAGTTTTAGATAATACCATTTTAGCAATGGCTGTTGCCCAACTTCCCCCGCCTATAATGGCTATTTTCTTGGATGGTTTCATAAAATTCATTAAACCTTTAGGTTAATTAATCTTTGCTACCCAGGTTGACACTTCGTCAACAGATGGATTTGTTAGCCCTAATTGATATTTTTTATTGATTCCTGTAATATCTTGATGTATTTTCTGTGGGTTAACCTCTTTCATGTCTTGTATTAAATTGTAACCTGCTTTTTGTATTATAGGAACCCATTCTTTCTCTATGCCTAAAGTTGTATACTTTTCAACACTATCTTTCATTGGTTTCTTTTCCGGGCGCATTTGTGGAAAGAATAAAACTTCTTGAATGGTAGTTTGTCCGGTAATTAACATGGCCAAACGATCCATACCGATTCCCATTCCTGAAGTAGGAGGCATTCCATACTCTAAAGCACGAACAAAGTCCATATCAATGAACATGGCTTCATCATCTCCTTTTTTACTTAATTTTAATTGTTCTTGGAATCGTTCTAATTGATCAATTGGATCGTTAAGTTCAGAATACGCATTACATAATTCCTTTCCGTTTACAATTAGTTCAAAGCGTTCTGTTAATTCCGGATTATCTCTATGCTTTTTAGTCAAAGGCGACATTTCAATAGGGTAGTCAGTAATAAATGTAGGTTGTATATAGTTATCTTCGCAGAATTCCCCAAAGATTTCATCAATCAACTTTCCTTTTCCCATCGTTTCATCAATTTCCATATTCAGTTTCTGACAGACGGCTCTAACTTCATCTTCATTCATTCCGTTGAGATCGAATCCGGTGTGTTCTTTTATGGAGTCCAACATACTAATCCGTTTGAAAGGAGTTTTTAAACTGATTTTTTGTTCTCCCATTTCTATTTCTGTTGTTCCATTTACATCTAAAGCTACTTTTTCTATTAGCTTTTCTGTGAAATCCATCATCCAGTTATAGTCTTTGTAGGTAACATAAACCTCCATGACTGTAAATTCCGGATTATGAGTGCGATCCATTCCTTCGTTTCTGAAGTTTTTAGAGAACTCATAGACTCCATCAAAACCACCTATAATTAACCTTTTTAGATAAAGTTCATTGGCTATTCTTAAATATAAAGGTATGTCTAATGCATTGTGGTGTGTAATGAAGGGGCGAGCTGCTGCACCACCGGGGATGGATTGAAGAACTGGGGTTTCAACTTCTAAATAACCTTTAGAGTTAAAGTATTCCCTCATTGAGTCATAAATCTTGGTTCTTTTTATGAAGATTTCTTTAACCTCTTGGTTCACGGTTAAGTCAACGTATCTTCTTCTATACCGAAGTTCAGGGTCGTCAAAAGTGTCGTGGGCTACCCCGTCTTTATCATATTTTACAATGGGAAGTGGGCGTATGGCTTTAGATAGCAAAGTCATTTTTTCTGCATGTACACTAATTTCTCCCATTTTGGTTCTGAAAACATACCCTTCAATACCGATGTAATCACTTAAGTCGAGTAATTTCTTGAAAACAGTATTGTATAATTCTTTATTTTCACCCGGGCAAATATCATCACGCGTGATATATACTTGGATGCGTCCTTTAGAGTCTTGGAGTTCAATGAATGAGGCTTTTCCCATAATACGGCGACTCATGATTCGTCCGGCAATGACAACCTGTCGTTTTTCTTCCGAGTCATCTTTAAATTCCTCTTTTATGTCTGTGGAAAAAGCATTAACTTTATATTCAGCTGCCGGATAAGGGTCAATTCCCATCTCACGAAGCTCTTTTAAACTGTTTCGTCTTATAATCTCTTGTTCACTAAGTTCTAATATATTCATTTTTTACCAAATCTAAAATTGCTTAATTTAAAAAGCAAAAATACAAAAGTTTTTTCACATTACGATTAGGATTTTATTGTTATTCAGGTTGGCATAATAACTAATTCGGTTTTATGATAGAACCAATTATTAGTATGGGTGTTTATAAGATATTGATTGCGATTGAATATAACCCAGACCGATGAAAGGTATCTCCCAGACCGAAGGGGCAAAGGTCTGGGAGAGAATGAGGCTTTAACCCAGACCGACTATTTTTTTAAATTATGTCCATTATTGGATTGCGTATGGTGTCTGTATTGTTGGTTTTACTTGATCGATTGATTTTGTTCAAGCTTAAAATAAGTTTATTTATTTCAGATACTTACGAAAAGTAGGTATTTTTACAGGTTTTTTGAATTTAACGGTAAAAAATATACATATGCATACACAAAGTGCACCATTAACTTTAGGCACAGAACGTATTTCTATTCTTTTAAGACAATATGCTATTCCTGCTATTATTGCTCAAACTGCTACTTCTTTATATAATATGATAGATAGCATATTCATTGGGCATGGAGTAGGACCTTTGGCATTATCGGGGCTTGCCGTAACTTTTCCTTTGATGAATTTAAGTACGGCATTTGGTACTTTGGTAGGGGTGGGGTCAGCTACTATGATTTCTATGCGTTTAGGACAAAAAGACTATAAAAATGCTCAAAATATATTGGGGAATTCTGTTGTCTTAAACGTCATTATAGGTATGCTATTTGCTCTTCTTGCTTATATTTTTTTAGATCCCATATTATATTTCTTTGGAGCAAGTGAAGATACGTTGCCTTATGCAAGAGATTATATGGAGATCTTACTTATAGGTAATGTAATAACTCATCTGTATTTTGGTTTAAATAATGTTTTAAGAGCTTCCGGCCATCCTAAAAAGGCAATGACAGCTACCATTATGACTGTTGTCATAAACACTATTTTAGACCCTATCTTTATCTTTGGTTTTGGATGGGGAATTAAAGGAGCAGCTATTGCAACGGTTTTAGGACAGCTATTGGCTTTATTGTGGTTACTTCGTTTTTTTGCAAAAAAAGAGAACTTATTGCATTTTGAAAAAGGTATTTATAAACTCAAAAAACATATTGTAACCCCTGCGTTATCCATTGGGATATCTCCTTTTTTAATGAATGTTGCTTCTTCTTTAATTGTTATTTTAATAAATCAAGCTTTAGGACGTCATGGTGGAGACCTGGCTATTGGAGCTTTTGGTATCATTAACCGAATAGAATATTTATTCTTAATGATTGTATTAGGATTCAATCAAGGTATGCAGCCTATTGCCGGATATAATTATGGAGCAGAGCAATACAGCCGGGTGACGGAAGTGTTGAAGTTAACTATTCGGTGGGCTACTATAGTTACGTGTATAGGCTTTGTCATAGGTATGGGGCTCCCTGATTTGGCTGTCTCTTTGTTTACACCTGATGCGGATTTAAAAGAGATAGCGGTTCTTGGATTAAGAATTTCCATTATAATGTTCCCTATTGTTGGCTTTCAGATGGTCAGTTCTAACTTCTTTCAGAGTATAGGAATGGTGAAAAAATCCATATTCCTTTCGTTGACAAGACAAGTTCTGTTTTTAATTCCGGCTATATTGATCTGTTCTCATTTATGGGGAGTTGTTGGAGTTTGGATTAGCATTCCTATTTCTGATTTTTTAGCCAGTATAACTTCGGGAATTATGATTTGGAGACAATTTAGAGCATTCAAGAATTATTATAATGAATAGAGAGTAAACAAAATATATTGGTAAAACCATAAGAAGTAAACATTTTTAATTATTTTTGAATTAGACTTATACTTTTGAAAACAGATACATTCCAATGAATACAGAGAAATTTATAATAAACGTAGGACGCCAGTTAGGTAGTGGAGGACGTTCTATCGGTCAAGAATTAGCTAAGCGTTTTTCTATTAAATATTACGATAGACAGTTATTGGAAATAGCGTCTAAACAGAGCGGATTGCACAAGAAGTTTTTTGAAAGAGCGGATGAAAAGGCTTCTAAAGTTTTAGGTGGTGGAATTTTTGGTTCTCGATTTCCTTTTGCCGGTGAAGGATTACTTGGTGGAAATAATTATTTAAGTAATGATCAATTATTTAAAATACAAAGTGATGTGATGCGTGAATTAGCTGAAAAAGAATCTTCACTCTTTGTTGGACGTTGTGCTGATTATATATTAAGAGATCATCCTCGTTGTGTAAATGTGTTTGTTTCAGCATCAATGGAAGCAAGAGTTATGGCTCTTCAAAATAGAGATGAAGGAGCTACTGTAGAAGACATTCTTGATATTTTATCAAAGGCAGATAAAAAACGTGCTTCATATTATAATTATTATAGCAATAAGAGTTGGGGAGTGGCTTCAAGTTATCATCTGTGTATTGAATCATCTGCCTTGGGAATCGAAAAGACTACAGATTTCATAGAACAATTTATTCGAGAGAAATTAGACTTGTGAAAATTATTTCTAAAGAAGAAAAAGCGATGCAAAAGAATGATTTGCATCGCTTTTTTTATTAATGGGGGAGACTCTTTATTTTCTTACCGGTATTTTAAGGACTCCTTTTTTTACTCCTTTTGCTGAGGCTTCAATTATTATTTCTCCTTCTTGATTGGAAGATTGCACAATGGCAGTAAGCATTCCATTAAATGCCGGCATTTTAGGTTGATGAAAAACGTAAAGACAAGTAGGATCGCCATTAGCAGTTGCTCTAAACTTTCCTGAACCTTTCACTCTGAATTGTACTTCTCTTTGATCAGTAGAACAAAGATTTCCATTCTCGTCAATTACACTAACAGTAATATAAGCCAAATCTTCTCCATTGGGTTGTAAATTTGAGGTGTTACTTGTTAGTTTAATTTGATGGGGTTTATCTGCTGTTTTGAGCTGTTTTTCATATACTGGATTTCCGTTTTCATCATAGGCAATTACTTTAAGTTCTCCGGGTTCATAGCGAATATCTTTCCACATTAGGCGATATCTGTTTTGTGGAGTAGAATTGTTTTTGTATTGTCTACCTTGACTTTTGCCATTGATGAATAGTTCAGCACAAGGATAATTTGTATATACAAAAATCGGTATGACTTCTCCTTTTTTGTCCTCCCAATTCCAATGAGGGAGAATATGTAAAGTAGGCTCTTTTTTATTCCAAATGCTGCGATATAGGTAATACCGATCTTTGGGAATGGAGGCAAGGTCAATAATTCCGAACATGGAGCTGTGATTAGGCCAAGCATCAGTATCATAAGGCGAAGGCTCACCTAAGTAATCGAATCCGGTCCATACAAACTGCCCAATGGTCCAATCGTAATCATCTGCAAGCATAAAGTCTTCTTCGGGTAAATTAGACCAGGAACAATGTTCTAAATCATACGATGAAGATTGATGATCAGGATAGGTTGCATCCGCTTTTATTTCTATAGGGAACTTATATACGCCTCTGGAGCTGACAGTAGAAGCTGTTTCAGAGCCAAGGACAATTTGTTGTGGTAGCTTTTCGTAGGCTTCAAGGTATCTATGAGTACGATAATTAAATCCGGGTACGTCTAATAAAGCAGCAAATCCATTATCTAATACACAGCTAACTTGATCCATGCCGCAGGTTACTAAACGAGTAGGATCTTCTCTATGACAAATTTGCTGTAAGAAGGAAGCTACTTTATAACCTTCCGGATTGCATTGTGTCGGCACTTCATTTCCAATGCTCCACAGAATGACAGAGGGGTTATTTCTATAGTTGTGAATCATATTGATGAGATCCTTCTCTGCCCATTCATTAAAGAACCGATGATAACCATTTTTGCATTTTGCAATATCCCATTCGTCAAAAGCTTCAATAATCATCATAAAACCCATTTCATCGCATAACTCAACAAGTTCGGGAGCTGGCATATTGTGCGCAGTACGTATGGCATCACAGCCCATATCTTTTAATAAATTAAGTTGATGACGCAAAGCGGATTTATTAATGGCTGCTCCTAATGGACCTAAGTCGTGATGATTGCAAACCCCTTGAAATTTCCTTTTTTCTCCATTCAGGTAAAATCCTTTATTAGCTATGAACTCTATTTTTCGAATTCCAAATGGAGTAGTGTAAGAGTCTACTTTTTCCCCTTTGAAATAGAGAGTTGATATAGCTTGATACAGATTTGGATTTTCAGGTGACCATAATAAGGGTTCATTCAGAATAAAGTGTTGTTCAAAAGGTTGTTCGTGATGAATTTTTCTTGAGTTTTTTTGAATTGAAACGACTTCGCCTTTTGGTGACACAATTTGTGTTTCTATTAATAGTTCTTCATTTTGTGTGTTGTTTATTGTAGTTTGTATTTTTATCGCAGCAAAATCCTTAGAAATATGTGGAGTAGTTATGAAAGTACCCCAAATTGGAATGTGAACTTTATTTGTAGTTATTAAATGCACATTCCGATAAAGACCTGCTCCGGGATACCAACGAGAAGATTCCGGTTTGTTTTCTAAACGAACAGCTAATGTGTTTTTCCCTACTTTGTTTAAGTAGGGGGTAACGTTGCAATGGAATGAGTTGTAACCCCAAGGCCAAAAGCAAACCTTTTCTCCATTAATATAGACTTTCGCCTCACTCATGGCACCATCAAATAGTATTTGTGCTTCTTTTCCAAGAGGAACTTCAAAAGTTGTTCTATACCATCCTATGCCTACATAAGGAAGGCCCCCCGTTCTTCCTGTTTTTACTGAAGCTTGTTTTTCCATGTTTTGGGTAATGGTAACTTCTTGCAAGTCGTGCTTGCGATCGAAAGGTCCGAAAATGGCCCAATCGTGAGGAATTGATACCGTTTCCCATTGACTATCGTCGAATTCTACTTTATATGCATCTTGAACATCTTCATTTATGAATTTCCAATGATTCTTTAATGTTTGTGTGGTTCGTTGGGCAAAAGAGAGGGAAATAAAACCGCAAAACATAACTAGCGAAAACAATCTAGTTTTCATGATCAATATTCTGTTTTTTTGATTGATGAATTAATATTCAAACTTGAATGAACGTTTCTGTTTCGTATTGCTGGTTGAGGTTGAGGATGAAACAGGTTTGATTTTTGGATTATTATTTAATTCAGAAATCAGTTTTTCTAAATTTTGAATTCTGGTTTTATCAGAAGGGTGGGTACTTAAAAATTCAGGAGTCGATTGTCCGCCTGCACTCATTTTTTGCCAAAAGCTAATGGCAGCTTTAGGATTGTATCCTGCCATATAAGCAAAAATTACGCCTAAATGATCTGCTTCAATTTCATTCGACCGTGAATAGGGTAGCATAACGCCATATTGGGCACCTAATCCATAAACTGTTTGTGCTAAGGAACGGGTTAAAGAAGATTTCATATTCAATGCTCCATCTAAAATGGTACCTCCATAATTTACTAACATCTGTTGGCTGATTCGTTCTGCTGAATGTTTGGCTACAGCATGTGCAATTTCATGTCCCAGAATGATAGCCAATTCATCTTCAGTCTGCGTATAGGGAAGTATTCCTTCATTGACTACGATTTTACCGCCAGGCATACAAAATGCATTTGCTGATTTGTCTTGTACTAAATGAAATTCCCAAGCAAATCCTTTAATATCATCTGTTCTTCCTTCTGTTTTTAAATAGGTTTCTACGGCATTAGCTATTTTTCTACCCACTTTTTGTACAAGTCTTGTTTTTTCCTGATTACTAGAAGGTTTAGCTGTTTTCATGTAGTCTGAAAAACTTTGTTGGCTTAGACTTAAAACCTCTTCGTCTGAAACTAATAAAAGTTGTTTTCTACCTGTCACAGCAACAGTACTACATCCTAGCAGTATGAATAATGGAATCGTTAAGATGAAATTAAATAATTGTCTTTTCATGTTTTTATCAAAATAAAACACAGCTAATTCTTAAATTAGCTGTGTTTTGAGTTATTAATTAAGTTATGCTCTTTCCTTTAAAGGGGTATAAGTCTTGGCTTGAACTGAATTGATATAGGCCGGACGAATGATACGTTTACCCTTAAACGTTAATTCCTCATTGCGGTGAGCACACCAACCTACAATACGTGCCATGGCAAATAGGGGTGTGTAAATTTCTTGAGGTAATCCAATCAACTCATATACAAATCCGGAATAAAAATCAACATTGCTAGATACGGTTTTTCCTTTACCTTTTACTTTAGCAAAAGTTTCTATGGCTCTTTCTTCTAATAATTCCAAGAATGCAAACTCTTTTTCTTTTTTCTTTTCTTTTGCCAAATCTCGCGCTAATTCTTTTAACAATACTGCCCGAGGGTCAGAAATAGTATATACAGCATGACCGATACCATAAATCAATCCCGTTTTATTATATACTTCCTTATTTAACATCCGTTTGAAATAGTTGTCTATTTCATTCTTATCAGTCCAACCTTTTATGTTTTCCTGTAAATGGTGGAACATATCAATCACCTGAATATTGGCTCCTCCGTGTAGTGGACCTTTTAGCGATCCGATTCCTGCTGCTATGGAAGAATAAGTGTCTGTTCCGGTAGAAGAGGTTACCCTAACAGAAAAAGTAGAGTTGTTTCCTCCTCCATGTTCTGCTTGTAAAATGAGCAATAAATCTAAAGTACGAGCATCTAATTCGGTATAATCTTTCTTTAACATATATAGAAAGTTCTCGGCAATTGATAAATTCTCGCGTGGATGTCTTATATGTAGCGATCTTCCAAACGTAGCGTGGCGATATACATTATACGCATAAGCTATGATAGTAGGAAAACGAGAAATCAAGCTAATGCTTTGGCGCATTAAATTGTCTTTTGATGTGTCATCCGGATTCTCATCAAAAATATACATCTCAAGTACACTTCGAGCTAAAATATTCATAATATTTGAGCCTTCTAAATCTAAAATGTTCATCTTTGTCTTTTGATCCAAAGGAACGCTGTCTCCTAATAATTCTTTGAAAAGAGCTAGTTCTTCTTTATTGGGTAAATCACCCGAAAGAAGAAGATAAGCTACCTCCTCAAAACCGAATCTTTTTTCCTTGATGATGGCTTTCACTATGTCTTCAACATCTAATCCTCTGTAGTATAATTTACCGGGTATGGGTTTTAATCCTCCTCCCTCAATCCTTTCATAACCCACTACATTTCCTACTTGAGTTATACCAACGATAACCCCTGTACCATCATCATTACGAAGACCTCTTTTTACATTATGTTTGCTGAACAGTTCCGAGTCAAATGCTGCCGACTTCTCCATTTGTTCTGCCAGCTTATAAATTACATATTCTTTTTTTAGTGCCATATTACTTCGATTTTATGTATTGAACAATTTTATTTGAGAATTCAGTCGTAGATAAACTTTGACCATTTTCCATGAAACGAGCTAAATCGTGTGTAGCTAGTCCTTCTTTGAAATGATATTCCAATGCCTCTTCAATTATTGAAGAGGCTTCATTCCATCCCATATAATCTAACATCATATTAGCTGATAGAATAATGGAACATGGATTAACACTATTCTTTCCGGCAATGTCAGGAGCCGTACCATGAGTTGCTTCAAATAAAGCGTATCCTGTTTGATAGTTTATGTTTCCTCCGGGTGCAATGCCAATACCTCCAACCATCGCTGCCAGTTGATCTGAAATATAATCTCCATTTAGATTAAGAGTGGCAATGACTGAGTAGGCTTCCGGTTTTATTAAGGTGTTTTGTAGAAAAGCATCTGCGATACAATCATTAATTGTTAATCTTCCCTCTTTTATCTCTTGTGCAAATTCCCTTTCTGCTAATTCGTATCCCCATTTTTTAAATCCACCTTCCGTGAATTTCATAATGTTACCTTTGTGTACAAGAGTTACAGTAGGAAGATTATGCTCTAAGGCATAAATACAAGCCGAACGAATTAAGCGTTCACTACCTTCTTTTGAAACAGGTTTAATCCCAAAAGCGGAGGTTTCCGGAAATCGAACAGAGTCTACTTTCATCTCTTTTTCTAAAAAAGAGTATAATTTTTTTGCTTCATCGGATCCAGCTTCCCATTCTATTCCGGCATAGATATCTTCCGTATTCTCTCTAAAAATGTGCATGTCAACTTTCTGTGGTTCTTTGACAGGAGAAGATATCCCGTTATACCATCTAACTGGTCGTAAACAAACATACAAGTCTAAAGCTTGCCTCAATGCTACATTTAAGGAACGAATCCCCCCACCAATGGGCGTTGTTAAAGGTCCTTTTATACCAACTAAATAGTCTTGAAAAGCCTTTATCGTTTCTTCAGGAAGCCAAGTCGCTGTTTTTTTATAAGCTTTTTCTCCAGCTAATACCTCAAGCCATTCTATTTTTCTATTCCCCTCATAAGTCTTTTCAATTGCAGCATCAACAATCTGTTGCATAGCCGGAGTTATTTCACTTCCTACTCCATCACCTTCAATGTAAGGTATGGTAGGGTTAGATGGCACGTGCAGTTTTCCTGAATTATCTATTGTTATTTTACTCATTTTGATTGTGCATTTAATGCAGATCCGGCTTGGAACCATTTAATCTGCTGTTGGTTATATGAATGTTGAACCTCAAATTTATCTTCTGTCCCATCTTCGTGTTTTACTATGACTGTTAAGTTTCTTCCGGGTTCGAAGTTAGACAACCCAATGATTGATAATAGATCTTTTTCTTGAATCAAATTATAGTCTTCCGGATTAATAAAAGTAACAGCTAACATTCCTTGTTTCTTAAGATTCGTTTCATGAATGCGAGCAAAACTCTTTGCTAAAATTGCTTTGACATTTAAGAAACGGGGCTCCATTGCAGCATGTTCCCTACTTGATCCTTCCCCATAATTATCTTCAGCTACAACAATGGAGGAAATCTGTTTAGATTTGTACTGTTTAGCCGTACCGGAAACCGTTTCATAAGTTTGAGTATCTGTATTCCAAATTTCATTTGCTTTATCATTGAATGCATTAATAGCACCCATTAACATATTATCGGATATGTTTTCCAAGTGCCCACGGAAACGTAGCCATGGTCCAGCCATTGATATGTGGTCTGTGGTACATTTGCCTTGGGTTTTAATCAGTAACGGTAGGTCTATAAAATCTTTACCATCCCAAGCAGGAAAAGGCTCTAACAATTGAATTCGTTTAGAATTTGGATCAACCTGAACTTTCTCTTTTTGCATTTTTGGCTCCATGTAGCCACTTTCCCCAGCTTCAAATCCCTTAGGAGGTAACTCTTTTCCTATAGGTTCAGATAGTTTAACCTCTTCTCCGTTTTTGTTTTTCAGTGAATCTGTTAGCGGGTTGAAGCATAAAGTACCTGCAACCGTTAATGCTGTTACAATTTCTGGTGAAGCAACAAATGAGTGAGTGTTGGGGTTACCATCTGCACGTTTAGCAAAATTACGGTTAAATGAATTTATAATTGAGTTTTTGCGGTTAGGCTCTTTTTCTTCACGTTTCCATTGTCCTATACAAGGGCCACACGCATTTGCCATGATTGTAGCACCCATTTTTTCAAAGGTATCAATTAGCCCATCTCGTTCAATGGTAGCTCGAATTTGTTCTGAACCCGGATTTATCAGTAATTGTGATTCTGCTACCTCAATCTCTTTCTCTATTACATCTTCAACAATAGAGGCTGCTCGGGTTATGTCTTCATAAGAAGAATTGGTACACGAACCGATTAATCCAACTTCAACTTTCTGAGGATATCCCTTATCTTTCACTTTCTGAGCAAATTCAGAAATAGGAGAGGCTGCATCAGGAGAAAAAGGGCCATTAACGTAAGGTTCTAATGTAGATAGGTCAATTTCAATAATTTGATCGTAGTATTTTTCGGGAGATTCTGTTATTGCTGTATCTGCCATTAAATCTTGGCTAATTTTTTCAGCTTGTTCAGCAATCTCTTTTCTGTTAGTTGCAATTAGATATTCTTTCATCTTCTCGTCATAAGGGAAGAGTGAAGTGGTTGCACCTACTTCTGCTCCCATATTACATATAGTTGCTTTACCTGTGGTAGAGAGCGTTTTTGTTCCCTCCCCAAAATATTCAATGATTGAGTTTGTCCCTCCTTTAACCGTTAATATGCCAGCTAATTTTAGAATTACATCTTTAGGTGCAGTCCATCCGTTTAATTTTCCTTTTAGATGAACGCCAATAATTTTAGGCATTCTCAGTTCCCAAGGCATATTTGTCATAACATCTACAGCATCTGCTCCACCTACCCCAATGGCAATCATTCCTAAACCTCCGGCGTTAGGAGTATGTGAGTCTGTTCCTATCATCATTCCACCGGGAAAGGCATAATTTTCTAGCACAATTTGGTGAATTATTCCGGCCCCGGGTTTCCAAAATCCAATTCCATATTTTGAAGAGGCATCCCTTAAGAAGTCATATACCTCTTTATTTGTTTCCCTAGCTATTTTTAAGTCTTCTTTAGCACCTTGATAGGCTTGAATTAAGTGATCGCAATGTACAGTTGTTGGAACTTCAACCTTTTCTTTACCTGCATTCATGAATTGGAGTAAAGCCATTTGTGCTGTAGCATCCTGCATGGCTACGCGATCCGGACGGAAATATACATAATCTTTACCACGTTTAAAATCTTTTATATTATCTTCTTCGTATAGATGAGTATAAAGAATCTTTTCAGTTAACGTTAGGGGACGATTTAACACTTTACGCACTTTTTCTATTCTATCTTTATAAGACGAATAGAATTTCTTTAACATTTCTAAATCGTATACCATAATTATTAGTTTTTACCATTCATTATTTAAATATAACAATAATATTTAAAAGATTGTTTGTAAAATAAGACAATTCTTTTTTATTAAAAAGTTTTTTACTTTTATATTTAAGACAAAAAAAAGCGTTCGAAATATTTCGAACGCTTTAATGACCTGTTTTATGCTTATCTATTTGTTATTCTTTATTTTTTCCCAGTAAACTTTTTTCTATTACTTGGATTTTCTTTTCAATAAGTTTTATCTCTGCTCGTAATTTAGAGGCTTTTTTATTCATTTCATCTACCAAATTATTTCCTTTTTTAGTAGTAGAAGAGAAGAAGCCAAGATTTGTTTCGTAAGTTAATAAGTCATTCTTCATTCGATCCCGAGTATAAATCAAGCGTTCTCTCTCTTTATATAAAGCCCTGTCATTTCCTTCTTTTTGGATGCTGTCCACATTAGCCACAAAAGATTCCATGTGTTTGGCCGAGCGACTTAGTTTGAACTGATCAAAGAGTGAATCTATTAGACTATAGAATTCTTCATGGATTTTGTCTTTTTGGCGATAGGGTACGTGTCCTATTTGTTTCCACTCATTCATGGAGTCGTGTAATAATGTTTCCACTTCTTTGGAATCATCTTCGGGAGTTATTTTGGATAATTTATCAATAAGTGCACGTTTCTCCTTTAAATTTTCCTCTTCTTGAGCACGACGGTTATCATTCTCTTTGTTTCTTTGTTCAAAAAAGTAATCGCAGGCAGAGATGAAGCGTTTCCAAATGGCATTAGAATGTTTCCTGTGAACAGGACCAATCTTCTTCCAATCTTTTTGGAGTTGAATTAATATATCTGCTGTCTTTTTCCAATCTGTACTGTCTTTTAACGATTCTGCTTTTTCACATAAAGCTTCTTTCTTCTTAAGGTTTTCCTCCATTTCTACTTTAGCAGCAGAAAAGAACTCACTCTTTCGTAAAAAGAACTCATCACAAGCTTTGCTGAAACGGTCAAAAATATTAGTATTCATCTTTTTAGGAACAAAACCAATAGTCTTCCATCTAGCCTGAAGTGCAATGACTTCTTTTGTTTTATTGTTCCATGTTTTAAAAGAGTTTAATTCATCATAGTTGATGTTTTCTACTATTTCACAGATGGTTGTTTTTTGTTCTAAATTGTATTCCTCTTCTTTTTTGAGGTTTTCAAAATGTTTTTGATGTCTTTTGTTGATGGCTGTAGAAGCCGCTTTGAAACGTTCCCAGACTTCATCTCTTAATTCTTTGGCAACAGGTCCTGTTTCTCTATATTCTTCGTGTAATTTTTGTAATTGATGAAAGGCTGAAACAATGTCTGGCTCTTCCATTAATTTCTCAGCTATTACACAAAGATGAGTTTTTATCTCAAGATTTTTTTTGAAATCATATTCTCTGAACTCATTGCTTAATTTCAGTACATCATAGAATTGTTCTACATAATGATCGTATGATTTCCAAAGTTCTTTTATTTTGCCTTGTGGAACATCTTTTATTTCATTCCACTCTTTTTCAAGAGTTTTGAACTCTTTGTAAAGTGTATTTGCGTCATCAGGGGCAGCTACCATCTCCTTTAATCGTTCGATGATGGCTAGTTTTTGTTTCAGATTATCCTCCTTTATTTTTTCTATTTCAGCGGCAACCTCTTTTCTTTTAACTTTAATTGTTTCAAAGGTTTTCTTGAAGTCTTCTTCAATTTCATCTTTAGGATAACTGAACGTTTCTTTTGTATCTTCTCCTTCTTTTTCTTGGAATGCTTTTTTAGCTGCTTCTATCTCTTCATTGTGCAGTTTATAAAAAGCTTGTTTCAGGGATTCTAGTTCTTGGCGATTGGTATTGATTACATCCTTACCTAAATCCTTTAGTTTTTGTAGAATCTCTTTTTTTGTTTGCTCTTTTTCTTCTTGAGGTTTAGGCTCCTCTGTTTGTGTTACCTCTTCCTTTGGATTATCTGAAACTCCCTTTTCTTCGTCAGTAGTTTTAGTAGGTTCTGTTTCGGCCGATTCTTCTGTTTTGTTTTCCTCCGAGTTTTCCAACTTGTTTTCTACTACTGGAGTTTCTTGCTGCTTATCAGCAATTTCATTTACTTCTACTTTGTCTTTCTCCTTTTCGTCTAGGTTTAAAGGAAGATTAGTGTCCTGTGCATTCGTCGTCATACGTCTTTCTTTTTATGGATGAAAAGAAATTCATCACTATAATTTTAAGAATACAAAATTAACAAAATAAGTTTATCTCTTCATATTCTTTCTATTTGTTTTAGATAGTATGCGTAAAGATAAATAAAACTCTTAGAATCTTCACAATAACTATTGAGTGTTTTGTAAATAAAAACAGATTTAATTTAAAAAAATGAGTTGAAATGGGGTGATTCTATGTTATTTTTTAGAAATTAAAGGGCTGATTCTATCATTTGTGTCAAGTTAATGAACTCTGCAACGGATAATTGTTCGGGCCTTTTATTGAAAATATCATTTTTTGTTATTGGATTCTCTTTACCTAAAATAGGCTTTATTGAGTTTCTTAATGTTTTTCTTCTTTGATTAAAAGTGGTTTTCACTATGTTTTTAAACAATTTCTCGTTGCAGTTTAATTGTTTAGTTTGATTCCTCATTAAGCGGATGACTGCACTTTTTACTTTGGGAGGAGGGTTGAACACACCCGGATTTACAGTAAATAAGTATTCAACATCGTACCAAGCCTGAATGAGTACACTTAAAATCCCGTAGGTTTTGCTTCCTGGAGCAGCGGCTATGCGTTCAGCCACTTCTTTTTGGATCATACCTGTGCAACAAGGAATTAATTCTTTATTCTCTAGCATTTTGAAGAAGATCTGACTGGATATATTATAAGGATAGTTCCCGGTTAGCACAAAAGGGTGATGATTGAATATGGTGGATAAATCAAGCGTTAAGAAATCTGCTTCAATGATTTGTTTATTTAACTCTGGAAAGTTGTTTTTAAGATAGTCAACAGATTCAAAATCTAATTCAACTACTTTTAACGGACGCTCTTTTTTCAATAGAAATTGAGTCAATACCCCCATTCCCGGGCCAACCTCTAATAGAGGTATCTCCGGATATGAATCAACCGTATCAGCTATTCGCCGGGCTATCTCTAAATTAACTAAGAAGTGTTGACCTAAAAATTTTTTTGGACGTACAGAAGCCATTATATAAGTTAAATAGTTACATTTGTTTGACAAAGGTATGGCTTTTGAAACAGAAATAAACACGAAACATGAAGAAACTACTACTTAAGACAATAAAAATCATTTTACCTTTGGTCTTAGGTGTTTTTATCCTTTATTGGGTTTATAAAGATTTTGATTTCTCGAAGTTGTTGGAAGTCTTTCATCAGGATTTTCGTTGGGGGTGGATGCTGTTCGCTCTTTTTTTTGGAGTTTGGAGTCATATATTCAGAGGTTGGAGGTGGAATCTATCTTTAGCTCCTCTTGATTTATATCCTCGGAAAAGAAATAGTGTTTATGCTATTTTCATTGCGTATGCTGCAAATCTTATCCTGCCCAGAGTAGGAGAGGTTTCGCGTTGTGGTGTTTTAGCCAAATATGATAAGGTGCCTTTTAGTCTGTCATTAGGTACTCTTGTAACAGAACGATTAATTGATTCTTTCTGTGTGTTGTTTATTGTTTTTCTGGCTCTTTTTTTTCAGTTGCCTGTATTTCTCTCTTTCTTCTCTTCTACAGGAACCAGAATGGACAGTATCATTCAACTATTAACCTCTTATGAGTTTTATCTTGGAGTGGTATTGGTTTTAGCTTTTATTTTAGTTTTGTTCTTTGTCATAAAAAAATATCGAATATTTAAACCCATTCGAAAAATGGGTCGGGAAATATGGTTGGGTATCATATCCTTGAAAAAGGTAGAAAATAAATGGCTTTATGCTTTTTACACTTTCGCCATTTGGGGTTGTTATTTTTTGGAATTCTATCTTACCTTTTACTGTTTTTCTTTTACGCAACATTTAGGAATATTAGCAGGCTTAGTACTTTTCGTCTCAGGGAGTATTGCCGTTTTAGTGCCTACACCTAATGGAGCCGGCTCTTGGCATTTTGCTATCATTGCGATGTTAACACTTTACGGAGTTTCATCTGAAAATGCAGGTGCTTTTGCGCTTTTGGTGCATGGAATTCAAACTCTTTTGATTGTATTATTAGGAATTTACGGATTAACGGCATTGCCGTTGTTTAATAAAAATAAAAAAACATGAAAACCATTCAAGATTTAACTCCAAAGGGAGTATGGAAAAATTTCTATTTATTAACTCAAATACCTAGACCCTCATATCTCTCCGGGCCTATAACAAAGTTTTTATTGGACTTTGGGAAGAATTTAGGGCTTGAAGCTTTTACTGATGATGTTGGAAATGTAATAATCCGTAAACCGGCATCTTCGGGTATGGAAGATCGGAAAGGAGTAATCATTCAAGGTCATATGGATATGGTTCCTCAGAAGAATAACGATACGGAGCACAATTTTGAAACTGATCCGATTCAAACGTATGTTGATGAAGATTGGGTGAAAGCAAGAGGTACTACGCTAGGTGCAGATAATGGTTTAGGTGTTGCGGCCATGATGTCTATTTTAGAAGATGATACATTAAAACACGGCCCCTTAGAAATGCTGATAACCAAAGATGAAGAGGTTGGAATGGTAGGAGCCTTTGGCTTAAAACCGGATGTTTTACAAGGTGAGATTCTATTAAATTTAGATTCCGAAGATGAAGGCGACCTATATATAGGTTGTGCCGGAGGAACAGATGTCATAGCTACTCTTGAATATAAAGAAACTGTTTTAGAAGAGAATGATGAAGCCTATATGATAACCTTAAAAGGGTTGAAGGGAGGCCATTCCGGAATGGAGATTAATGAGGGAAGAGCTAATGCGAATAAACTATTAGTGCGTATTATCCGTGATGCCGTTTTATACTGTGAAGCACGTTTGGTGAGTTGGGAAGGAGGGAATATGCGCAATGCCATTCCTCGAGAAGCACACGCTATACTAACAGTTCCTAAAGATCAGGTTGAACCTTTAAAAGAGTTGTTAGAAGAGTATCAAATAATCTTTAATGATGAATTTGGATCAATTGAAAATAAAATAAATATACTGATTGAGCAGCAAGAACGGCCTCAATATGTTATTCCGGAAGAAATACAAGATAATTTCATACAAGCCGTTTATGCATGCCATAACGGTGTTTTGAGAATGATTCCTGACATTCCGAATGTGGTTGAAACATCGTCCAACCTAGCTATTGTTAAAATAGGTGGAGGACAGGCCATGATAGAGATTTTGGCACGAAGTTCGAGTGATTCAATGAAAGAGTTCTTGGTTACCAGTTTGGAAGCCTGTTTTTCTATGGCAGGAATGAAGGTGGAATTAAGTGGCAATTATTCCGGATGGCAGCCACATACCGATTCTCCTATATTACAACTAATGAAGAATACCTATGAGGAGTTATATGCTGAGGTTCCTAATATTCAGGTTATTCATGCCGGATTGGAGTGTGGCATCATTGGTGCTATATATCCTTCTTTAGATATGATTTCTTTTGGACCCACTATTCGTTCTCCTCATTCTCCGGATGAAAGAACTTATATCCCTTCTGTTGAAAAATTCTATAACTTTTTAGTTTCTGCATTAGAAAAGACACCAAAGAAATAGTTGAATTTTATTATAAGAAGAAGAGAGCCAACTCATATGAGTTGGCTCTCTTCTTCTTATTGACCTTGAAGTATTTAGGCTACATTCCCTACAAAATAGTTTAAAGTAAGACACATTAATTATTCCCTCTTCATCGATCCCAGACCAAGCACCCTTTGGTCTGGGATCGAAGAGGTGTCTCTCCCAGATTCAACATCGATTGGTCCCAGACCGATGAGTTTTGTCCTCTAAAGAGTTGTTGGCTTTCTTTAAAAATGAAATAAGGAGGCTTAGAATGTTTCAGTTTTACTCTGTTTATAACACTGAATGGATCTTCTTTATAGATTAATAAAATTATATCCTTTGTTTTCTTTGTATATATTTAAGTATTGGTTTGTTTTTTCTATCAGTTTATTTCTTTACTTTGGATTTATAGAATATTCAAAACATATTTAAATATGAAAATAGAAAGTTATATTACTTTAGTTGCCCTCTTGTTTTTCCCTCTTTTCTTAAATGCACAATCTTATAAATCCTTATGGAAAAGAGTGGAAGAGGCAGAGAAAAAGAATCTGCCTAAAACTGTGATGCAATACACACAAGAGATATTTAATAAAGCAGAAAAAGAAAATAATATTGGCCAACTATATAAAGCGGGCGTATCTTATTTTAATATGCAATTGCAAATTGAACCCGACAGCTTGATTTCTATGATTGTTAGGGGTGAACAACGCCTTCAGCAGATAGATAATCCGGTGGAAAAAGCTTTAATGCATTCTTTACTGGCTGAAACTTATTATGCAGCGGGAAATTTGTTTCGATCAAATACAAAAACAGCTATTGATGAGTCATTAAACCCTTTAAACTTGGAATCTTGGGGTGCTAATCAGATTGTGCAAGCTGTTTTACAGCATTTGGATGCTTCTTTAATAAATAAAGAGGTATTGATTAAGCAATCCGGTAAAGATTATATTCCATTTATTGAAATAGGTGAAACCAGTCGTTATTTTAATCACGATTTATATCATGTTTTAGCACAAAGACGAATAGAATTATTGAATTCCTTACTCAATCGGTATTTTTATACTGATTGGAAAGGAGAATATGGTGAGGAGTCCGTTCGCAATTACTTAAATGAAGCTTATGATGAATTCATTCAAATTTATAATGAAACGGATAATGAAGCGGCACAGCTTTTTGTTGAGTTAGCCCGTTGGAATAAGAAAAGAAGTGATGAGGATGGCATTGAACAATTAAATCAGTGGATAAAACAATATGCCGCGTTACCTGAGGTGGTAGAAGTCTATGCTGCTAAGGCAAATTATTATAGACATAGAGAACCCAAAGAAGCTTTGAGTGTATGTAATGAGGTTTTGAATCTGTATCCTGATTATTACAGAATCAATGTAATTAAAGAGATTAAAAGTCAGCTTTTACTTCCGGAGTTAAGTGTATCTATGGTTAATCTTGTATATCCGGAAAAAGAGGTTGACTTACAGGTTACACATAAAAATCTAAAAGGATTTAAGTTGCAATGGTATGTAATTGATCCTGCTAATTATGATAAGGAGTTGAGTGATGAGAAGTTATTGGCACAATCGAAGTTGTATTCAACCGTTGAATTTCAGTTAATACCTCCGTCGGATTATAGAGTAACAGATACTCTTTTTACGCTTACTACCCCTCCAAAAGGTCGGTATTTATTGAATATAGTGGCAGAAGAAGAGGAATCCGGAAAGAAAAACATGCCTGTCATTTCTTCCAGTTGTTTCAAAGGAATTTCGCTTTATTCCATTAGTCAAAAAAACTATGAATTAACAATTGTAGATAGTGAAACAGGACATCCCGTTCCTAATGCTTGGGTTTCATTCTATGATCGGTCAAAAAAGCTGATAAAGGAATTGGAAACTAATGATAAGGGGGTGGTAACCATTTCTCAAGAAGAGGCTTATCCTGCTTATTATCGTATTGTTAAGGCAGAAGATCAATCAATGGATTACCAAAGTCTTTCTAATTTCCAGACTACCGTGAGTTTCTCTTCTAACTCTTCTCAGGAAAAGAAGGAAATAAAGTTGGTAACAGATAGAGCTATCTATCGACCTGGACAAATGGTCTATGTAAAGGGAATAGCTTATATTCAAGAAGAAGGAAAATATGCTATTCTTCCTAATCAGTCATTCGATGTTGAATTTTATGATGCTGCTCGAAAAGAAATAGGTAAGGAACGTGTTGTAACTAATGAATACGGATCTTTTACTACTAACTTCTCCATTCCATCGGTAACTTTAAATGGAATGTTTTCTGTTTCTACACAGTATGGCGATGTTTATGTTCGAGTGGAAGAGTATAAAAGACCCTCTTTTGAATTGGTTTTCGACACTTTGAAAACAAGCTATCAATTAGGCGATGAAGTATTAGTTACCGGAAAAGCAAAAACCTTTAGTGGGGTGCCCATAACCGATAATGAAGTGGAATATACCATAACCCGAGCTTATCAATTTTGGCGTTTTATCCCTTCAAAACAGAAAGTATTAGCTCAGGGAAAGGTTTCACTAAATGAAAAAGGAGAATTTGAAATTCCTATGGAATTATTGAGTGACGAAAAAGATCCTATTTGGGGTTTCTATTCCTATACCATTGAAGCCTCTCTGACTAATGTAGCGGGTGAAACACAGACTCAGCGATTTTCCTTGTCGGCCGGAAAGCGATCTTTGTTAATTAATTCCGACTTATTGGAAACTCTTTGTAAAGACGAATCGGTTACTACTCTATTTAAAGCTGTTAATTTAGATCAGAATGCCGTTTCGACGACCATTAAAGTGGCTCTTTATCAAAGGGGTGAGGAGAAAGAGTGGGAAGAAGTAGAGGCTGATAAAGTCTATGAACAAGATTATACCTCCAATGAATTGGTTACATTGAATTGGCAATCCATTCCTTCTGGTACATATAAATTAGTATTGCTGTCTGAAGATGATCAAAAAAGAGAAGTCCGTTACGAACAAGATATCCGCTTATTTTCATTGAATGACGCCCATCCTCCGGTAGATAAAGGAATTTGGTTGTATTCATTGAACACTAGTTTTGATGAAGAAACCCCGGCTAAATTTGCTTTTGGTACGGCTGATACAGATGTTTGCGTATTTTATACTATCTATGATGCCAACAAACGAATACTGAATAAACAATTGTCATTTAGTAATTCCTTCGAGATTTTTGAGATTCCTTATTTGTCGGAATATGGTGATGGATTGGTGTTGGTTTTTACCTACGTAAAAAATGGTGAAGTTTATCAAGTTCAGAAAGAGATAAAAAAACAGATTCAGGAAAACTCCATTCAAGTAAAAAGAGAGGTGTTTAGAGATCGTTTGACACCCGGGCAAAAGGAAGAGTGGAGGTTTGTGTTATTAGATAAAGATGGTAAACCGGCAGATGCTGAATTTCTTGCTTTGATGTATGATGCTTCGTTAGATAAGTTATGGAAAAACGATCCGGTTTGGAAACTTACTTATAGCTCTGTTCTACCTTATGTGTATCCCAGAGGTAGATATACGCCAAAAGCCTACGTTTATCTTGGGTTTAACAGGGACTTATACAAAGTAGCTCCTTTGGTCTATGATTCGTTCTTTTTTGCTACTCCAATGAATCTTAGCGGAAATCGACTTTCAGGTATGGGTAATCAAATGATGAAAACCCGAGTAGGATCTGTAGCTTTAAGTACTCCTGAAAGTGCTCAAGCTTTGCAAGAGGATGCAATATTTATGATGGTTGAAAGTCCAAAGCTCTATGAGAATGCAGTAATGGCTGATGATGCAATGATAGAGAATGAAACAGCAGATGAAGAAGTGAATTTGCGTTCTGATTTTGCAGAAACCGCTTTTTTCTATCCTCAATTGAAAACAAATGAAGAAGGGGAGATTCTCTTCTCTTTTACGGTACCCGAACAGTTAACTCGTTGGAATTTTAAGGGATATGCTCATTCTAAAGAGATGGGATTGGGCGAACTGATTGATCAAGTGGTTACGGTAAAAGACTTTTCCATTCAACCTTATTTCCCCCGTTTTATACGCCAAGGGGATAGAGTGGTTCTTTCTTCTGTCTTAACGAATCAGTCTTCAAAGATGGAAAAAGGGACGATTAGCTTCGTTCTATTTGATCCATTTACAGAGAAAATCATTGAAGAACAAAAGCAATCTTTCTCTGTTGAGGCCAACGTAACTCAAGGCGTGAGTTTTACTTTTGATGCACCGGAAGAATATGGATTGATTGGTTGTAGAATCATTGCAAAAGGAAAAACGTTTAGTGATGGTGAACAACAGGCTATTCCCGTATTGGATCGTCGTATTTCTCTAATTGAAAGTGAAACTTTCATTATACGAGATGAGAGTGAAGTAACAGTTCCACTTAAACAGTTGTTTAATGAGAATAGTCCAACTGTCTCAAATAAAAAAATGACGCTGGAGTTTAGTGGTAATCCCACGTGGTTAGGAATTCAGGCTTTACCCTCTTTACAGCAACCTCAAAGTGAGGATGCCGTTTCTTGGATTGCTTCGCTTTATGCCGGTCAGGTAGCAGCTCATATCCTAAATAGTAATCCAACGATAAAAACTACTTTAGATGCTTGGCAAAAACAGAAGACAGGAACGGATGATTTACTTACTCCATTATTGAAAAATCCGGAATTGAAGTCTATTCTTTTGGAAGAATCTCCTTGGTTATTGGAGGCTAAGACGGAAGAGCAGCAACAGGCTCGTTTGCAAACATTATTCAATTTGAATCAGGTAACAGATAATCGTCTTGCCGCTGAGCTTAGATTAAAGGAATTACAACAGAGTGATGGTTCTTGGAGTTGGTTTCAAGGGATGAATGGAAATAAATTTATAACCTCCTTTGTTATGGAAACACTCATTCGTTTAGAGAAGCTAACAAAACAGGATATTTCTCCGGAGATCCAGGAGATGAAAGGCAAAGCAGTAGAATATCTACACCGGGAAGGAAAGAAAGAGTATGAACGATTGGATAAAGCGAAGACTTATAGCATCTCTAATACCGGATTGAGCTATTTATATTTAGTAGCATTAGGAGAGTTGAAAGTGCCTAAAAAATATGAGGAGGCTTATGCAGATCTTTTAAGTTTAGTACCTAAATTGTTGAATGAAGGAACCATAGCACAAAAAGCTAAAGCTGCCTACGTTTTGAATTATAATGGTAAAATTAAAGAGGCTAAAGAGATACTGGCTTCATTGAAAGAATATCTGGTACAGACTAAGGAAAAAGGAATGTATTTTAGCCGGTTAGACAGAGTTTCAACTCAATGGGATCAACAAAAAATAGCTTCCCACGTATATGCTTTAGAAGCTTTTGATGAGATAGCTCAAGATAGAGAGGTTGT
>CAZFXK010000009.1:30302-44591 GCA_964522975.1 uncultured Bacteroides sp.
GGTGACTTTCCTTTAGCGATCGAGATAAAACAAGAAAATGAAGGAATTGCTTGGGGAGCTGTTTATGCTCAATTTCAAGAAGATTTGGATAAAGTGAAGACACAGGGTAAAGAATTAAAGGTAGAAAAACAGCTTTATGTGGAACGTTTGAATGACGGAAATAAAATATTACAACCTTTAAATGAGGGAGAATCGGTAGAGATAGGAGATATTGTTGTTTCTCGTTTAGTCTTAAGTTCGGATAGAGCTTTGGATTTTGTTCATTTGAAAGATCAAAAAGCTGCTTGTTTTGAGCCTGTAGAGAATTTATCCGGTTACAGATGGAGTGGGTCTTTTAATTATTACTTAGACATAAAAGATGCAGCCACACATTATTACTTTGATTATTTTCCTAAAGGAGTTTTAATAGTAGAAAGCAGATATCGTATTGCCCGTTCGGGTGAATATGAAGGGGGCGTATCTCAGTTACAATCGGCTTATGCTCCTGAATTTTCCTCTTATGCTGCTTCACAACGAGTGGTGGTAAAAGAGGATTAAGTAAAAAAAGAATAAGGAACAAAATGGTCCTTTTGTGATTGATTAATTGGGGAGTTTGGTGGTGAAATGGAAACATTCACGATTGAACTCCCTTTTTTCAACTAAAAACTCCTATTTTTGTAATAAGAACAAAAAACAGATGGTAAATTTATGAAGCGAATTCTACTTTTATTCTATATAATATGCATAGGTTATGGTTTTACTTGGGCTCAACCTCGGTTGACCTCAGATAAACAGACAGAAGAACTAGGACAGGTACAGTGGAAGGAACCTGTGCGAGTGAAATATGTAATAACGAATACCGGGAGCTCTCCTTTGGTATTAACTGAGGTGACTACTTCTTGTGGTTGTGCCGTGGCGTATTGGACAGAAACTTCTATTGAACCTCAATCTCAAGGATTTATTGAGGTAGAGTTCAATGCGGAGATGTTAGGCACATTTCATAAATCGGTAGCTATTCGGAGCAATTCAAATCCAAGTTTGGTTTATTTATATTTTACGGGGGAGGTTGTTCGTGAGATAACTGATTTTTCGAGAACGCATCCTTATGCCATGGGGAATGTTTTACTTGACAAAGAAGAGCTGATTTTTCCGGATGTGCATTATGGAGAGAAGGAAAGTATTGTGTTAAATGTGGTAAATCAAAATAGAGAACCGTATCGTCCTATTTTAATGCATTTACCTTCATTTATTGATATGAAATCTGATCCGGAAGTGCTTCAAAAGGGAGAAAAAGGGGTTATAACTTTAACTTTGAATTCGGATGAACTGAAGGGTTATGGACTCTATGAAAGCTCTGTTTACCTTTCTCGTTTTTCCGGAGATAAAGTAGGCAGTGACAATAAACTCTCTTTACGTGTTTTGTTGTTGCCGGAGCAATCTGTAAGTTCAACTAAACAGCCACAACTACGTTTATCTTCCGGAGAATTGGATTTTAGCACAAGTTTAAGAAATAAGAACAAGGCATCACAAACCATCTATCTGGGCAATCAAGGAAATGCAGAGATTAAAGTCTATAAGATACAAGTCTTTCATCCTTCTGTACAGGTTCAACTCAATAAAAAGAATATACAACCCGGGCAACAAGCAAAATTAAAGATAACGGTGAAAAACGATCCCAATAGAAAGTTCAAAGAAGAAAAAATTCTATTGTTAACCAATGATTCATCTCTTCCAAATCGAGAGATAATTATAAAACGATAAAAGAAAATATTATGAATCATCCAGAAAATGACCGAAAATATAAAGGACTGATAGTTAATTCGGGAATTTCTCAACCTTCTTCTGTAAATCCAAGTTATAAAAGGAGTATGAAAAAGCAGAAGAAACAACATACAGTGTCGGAGTACGTAGAAGGGATTCGCAAAGGAGATGTAGCCATATTAAGTAAAGCTGTGACACTGATTGAAAGTGTTAATCCAAATCATTATGCATTAGCACAAGAGGTTATAGAAAAATGTCTTCCTTATGCTGGAAACTCCTACCGAATTGGGATTAGCGGGGTTCCAGGTGCCGGGAAAAGTACTTCCATTGATTCTTTTGGTTTGTATGTATTAGAACAAGGAGGGAAATTGGCCGTCTTGGCAATTGACCCTAGTAGTGAACGGAGTAAAGGGAGTATATTAGGCGATAAAACAAGGATGGAGAGGTTATCGGTGCATCCTCATTCTTTTATACGGCCTAGTCCTTCAGAAGGCTCGTTGGGTGGTGTAGCTCGAAAGACCAGAGAAACCATCATTTTATGTGAAGCTGCCGGTTATGATACTATCTTTGTGGAAACAGTAGGGGTGGGACAGAGTGAAACGGCAGTGCATTCCATGGTTGATTTCTTTTTATTGATTCAGTTGGCAGGTACAGGAGATGAGCTTCAAGGCATTAAACGTGGCATTATGGAAATGGCTGATGGAATAGTCATTAATAAGGCGGATGGTGATAATGTGGAGAAGGCTGAATTGGCTGCTAATCAGTTTCGTAATGCTTTACATCTGTTTCCTCCTTCTGATTCGGGATGGAAGCCCCAAGTCTTGACTTATTCCGGCTTCTATAATCTGCGAATTAAAGAAGTGTGGGATATGATTTATGAGTACAGAGATTTTGTGAAAGAAAACGGTTATTTTGATTACAGAAGAAACGAGCAGAATAAGTATTGGATGTATGAAACCATTAATGAGAAGCTAAGAAGCAATTTCTATAATAATAATAAAATAGAAACACTCTTACTTGAACAAGAAGAACAGATTAAAGAGGGTAAAATAACCAGTTTTCAAGCAGCGAAACTCTTGTTGGATGCCTACTTTAAGGAGATGGGGAAATAAAAGGTTAGCTTTCCTTTCTCTTTTCTAAATCTGCTTTGGATTTACTTTGGGTTACAATATAAACTCCAATGAATACTAAGCTAATTGCCAATGCTTTATCCCATCCCATACTATCCATTCCTAAAGCTAATGCCAATAAAGTAGCTACGATAGGTTGAATGTTATTATAAACGCTGATTAATGTAGGGCGTAAGAGTTTTTGTGCAGACATCATGCACAAGTAGGCCAGGAAAGTAGCTCCAAAAACAACAAAACTGAGTTGTAGCCAAATATCAATGCTTATTGTAGAATAAGGAAGAGTTTTTAAGTCATTGAAAGAGAAGGGCAAGAAGCAAAGAGAAGCATAAAGAAACAGCCATTTACTTATGGTGACCGGAGAATATTTAGTGATGATATCCCTGAAAACGGTTAAATATATGGCGAAACTAAATTGAGCAGTAAAGATTAGTGCATTGCCTAATCCGCTACTGATATTATTTATATTTGCTTGACCACTTAAAATAAGGGTTATTGCCCCTGAAGCTCCCACAATTATACCTACTATTTTTTTTGAGGTAATGGGTTCTTTTAAGAATAAGGCAGATGCAATCATTGTAATGATTGGGGCTGTTGTGGTAATGATCGATGCATCTATGGGAGATGTTTTTGATAGTCCAAATATGAATAAGCCCTGATTAAATACCACAGCGAATAGAGCCGCAAAAAAGATGCGAATTCGATCTTTCTTTTCTATTGTCTCTTTGGGTAAGAATAACGATAAAAGCCAAAACGCAGCTGCAGCTCCCATCATTCTAAATGTTGTTACACTAAATGCTGTTAAATTATTAAGTACGCTTTTAGCTATAGGAGAGTTTAATCCCCATATAATATTAGCCGATAGGACTAAGAGATGTCCTTTATGGCTTTTTTCGTTGTATCTAGTTGTCTTTTCCATAAAACTTCGGCAAAGTTAATTCAAAAATTAGGATTTAAATAGTATATTTGTTCGCATTTGTTACTTAAAACCACTTTATTGAGTTTAGGTTTTAAGATAAGTGATACTTTTCGTGTGAATTTAGAATAATAAAAAATAGAAAGATTTATGAATGGAATTGTTGATTTACTAAATGAGTTTTTATTGTCGTTAGGGATGAGCGAAGTCTGGGTGAGTAGGGTAGATCGATTAATTGTATTAATTGTGATTATTGGTTTGGCCTTCTTTGTTGAGGCAATTATACGTGCAATCGTTTTACAAGCCATTGATCGGATTGGAAAAAAAATCAAATCAAACACCTGGAGGGAAATCCTAGTCAATAAAAAGGTTTTTGGGGTTCTATTGCGTATTATCGCTCCTATTTTGATTATTTCTTTGATGTCAATGGTCTTTTCTCAACAAACAACTCTTCTAACTTTCGTATATCGGCTTTGTTATGCCTATATCATTTACGTTGTAATGCGTATGGTTAGCTTTATCATGGCTGCTATCTTTGAGATTTACAGTATGAAGGAAGAGTTTAAGGATAGACCCTTGAAAGGATTGCTTCAAACAGGACAAACCATTGTTTACTTTATTGGAGGAATCATTATCATTAGTGTATTGATAGGAAAGGAAGCTTCGGATTTATTTATTGGTTTAGGGGCATCGGCAGCAGTATTGATGTTAATATTTCAAGATAGTATTCTCGGAGTCGTTGCCGGAATCCAATTATCAGCTAATAATATGCTACGGGTAGGGGATTGGATTTCTATGCCTAAATATAATATTGATGGTGATGTCATTGAAGTGACTTTAAATACTGTTAAGGTGCAAAACTTTGATAAAACCATTGTTACGGTTCCTCCTTACGCTTTAATTAAAGATTCCTTCCAAAATTACAGGGGAATGAAAGATTCCGGAGGGCGTAGGGTAAAACGTTCAATTAACATTGATTTAAGTACCATTCAATTCTGTACTCCTGAAATGATAGAGGAATTTAAGAAAATAGACTGTTTAAGTAATTATCTTGAGCGTAAAGATGCTGAACTGAAGGAGTTTAATGAAAAACATACAGCCAAAGGAAATAATGATTTAAATGTTCGTCGTCAAACCAATTTAGGTGTTTTTAGAGCTTATGTTGATGCTTATCTAAGGGAACAATTTGATTCCATCCAGCAAAAAGGATTTACTTTTTTAGTTCGTCAACTACAGCCTACGGAGCATGGTATGCCTATTGAACTTTATTTCTTCACTAAGACAACCGTATGGTCTCAATATGAAGATATTCAAAGTGATGTGTTTGATCATATCTTAGCTTCTGTTCCTGCCTTTGGACTGAATCTTTATCAAGCACCTTCTGGCGATGATATACGTAAATTAAAAGGATTAAAAGATAAAGCTTAAAGAGCTAAAAATAGAATAAAAAAAGAGCCGTAAATCGGCTCTTTTTTTATTCTTCAATTCTTATGAGGCTCATTTTGTTTTTTGATTATTCTTTAGATATACTTTCTAAAAACTGTAATTCTTCTTCTGAAAAAGAAGTATTATGAAGAGCCTTTAGATTATTTTCAATTTGTTGAGTACTGCTTGCGCCAATTAAAACAGAAGTTATTTCTTTTTTATTGAGTAACCAGGCAATGGACATTTCAGCCAATGTTTGTCCTCGTTGTTTTGCCATATCATTGAGCTTGCTGATCTGTTGTAATCTTTTTTTGGTCAGTTGCTCTTTCTTTAAATATCCTCCTCTTGCTATCCGTGAATCATAAGGTATTCCTTCTAAATATCTATCAGTCAATAATCCTTGAGCTAAAGGCGAATAAGCAATGAATCCAACTCCGGCTTGGCTTGTTTTGTTTAATAAATCATCTTCTTCTGCCATACGTTGGAAAAGGTTGTATTTTCCTTGATGCAATAAACAGGGAACATCTCGCTCTGCTAAATATTGATAAGCTTTTATAGCAGCTTGTGTAGGGTAATTAGAAATTCCTATATATAGTGCTTTACCTTGCTTTACCATATCAACCAAAGTTTGCATGGTTTCTTGCAAAGGAGTATTGGGGTCGTATCGGTGAGAATAGAATAGATCAACGTATTCTAACTTCATTCGGAGTAAGCTCTGATCTAAGCTACTCATTAGGTATTTACGTGATCCCCAGTTTCCATAAGGGCCGGGCCACATATCATATCCGGCTTTCGTAGAAATAAAAAGTTCATCCCGAAAAGGTTGAAACGATTTCTTCATGATAAGTCCAAAGGTCTCCTCGGCAGAACCATAAACCGGACCATAGTTGTTTGCTAAATCAAAGTGTGTAATGCCTTGGTCAAAAGCATAATGAGCCTTTTCTAAGCCATCAGCTAGTCGGTCTACACTTCCAAAATTATGCCATAATCCCAGTGATATGGCCGGTAGAAGTATGCCACTATTACCTGTACGCTTATAAATCATTCCAGATTCATAGCGCTTTTCATTGGGGCGATAGGGGGAAGGTTTCATACGATTTGAATTTTAATTTTCTTGTCGATCTACTTTTATTATACTGCCCGTATCCGGGTTAAATTGAACTTGTATCGTTGATTTACGATTAAAGAGGGTGGCTGCTAAGTATTCTGTTATTCCAAATTGGGTAATGGGTAAGTCTGTATTGACCAATTCTTTCCCTAAATAGGTTAAAACCACTTGTCCCTTTCCCGGAACATTGTAGGCCACACCATTTTTTGTTTTACCTCCGGCTTCTGTAAGAGGGATAGTTTCTAAATCTGTTAGTTTGATATAAATGGGTTCTCCTGCTAAATCATCCGAATCGACCACACCTAATTTCTTGGAAAATCGAAAAGCCACCTTCTGATTAAATTCTTCCGTTGGATCTATGCGTATAGTGAATTTCTGTTTCTCTACTTTGTTTTCTCCACTAAACATACGAATCAATGCATTTTCTTGTTCTTCCAACTTATTAAGCATCAGTTTAAGCTGTTCCCCATCTTGAGGCATATAATCAGCTTGACCTCTTAATAGAGTGTTTCGGCTTTCTCGGATATTATAGATTTCCTGAGCCACCAATTCAGCCATTTTTGCCGTTGAATTGGCCAAAAGAATTTCTTCAGTCAGATAGTCTCGTGGGTTAGGTAGGGATTTTGTAGGAATAACTTCCTTTTTTTCTTCAATTTGAGGAGAAAAAGGACGGTTGATAGAAACAACCACACCCTCTTTTGACAACTCCATTAAAGGAGCAACCGAACGGTCGTTCATTTTCACGAAGTACGTTTTATCCTTATCAGGAATACCTACAGACCGAACGGTAACCGATTCAATCATCCATTCTTCTTTTCTGTCGGTAGTAACCTCTGTTTGGTGAAGATATCTCTCTGCATATTTACTGAACTCTCCCGGTATGAAAGTTTCTTTCTTAGTTTCAACTTCAATCTCTAGGGTAGTTTTAGGCAAAGTATATACAATTCCATAATCCTTACCCTGTGTTACCCCTGTAGTTATTCGGGTTTGAGCATAACCAGAGATCAAGGAAAGTAGTAGAATTGCAGTAATAAAAAATCTTTTATTCATAATAAATCAAATTAGGGTTGATTAATGTAGGCTATTCAACTATAGACCTTTAACAAAGTTAGCTAACTTATTTGAATATAACAGCTGCAAAATTAAATTATTCCACCATTTTTAGCCAAGCTTGAGGTAGATGATCCACGATGTCAAGAGCCGTCATTCCCATCTCTCCCTGTTTCTCTTTGGCCAAATCTCCGGCTAATCCGTGTACATAAACTCCAAGTAAAGCGGCATCCAGAGAAGAATAACCTTGTGCCAAAAGAGCTAATAATACACCTGTAAGCACATCCCCACTGCCTCCTGTTGCCATTCCCGGATTTCCTGTTGGGTTGAAATAACAATTACCTTCCGGGGTTATGATAATGGAAAAAGCTCCTTTTAGTACAATGTATGTTTCAGTTTTTTTCGCAAACTCACAAGCTTGTGTTAAACGGGTATAAGAGTTGGTGCAATTGCCAATGATACGTTCCAGTTCTTTAGGATGAGGAGTTAAAATAGAATGTTTGGGAATATGTCGCAGAACTTGTTTCTCCCTTCCAATAAAATTCAAAGCATCGGCATCTAACACTAAAGGTTTGTCCGTTTGGGTAATTTGTTCAAAAAGAGCTTGGTCGGTCTCCGGAGTATTTCCTAGCCCCGGGCCTACCCCAATGGCCTCATAATTTTCCGCATCTACTGGGTAAGCAAAATAACTTTCGTGTATGTCTTTTTGAACCATGGCTTCCGGTACGGTGGTTTGTAAAATGGGAACATTGCAAATGGGAACATGTACCGTTAATAGTCCAACCCCGGATTTCAAACATCCTTTGGCCGAAAGAATGGAAGCTCCGGCCATCCCTTCCGATCCTGCAATTAGTAAGGCGTGTCCATACGTTCCTTTATGTGAAAAACGTTTTCTTCTTTTGATTCTATGTTTAAGATTAGCTAATTCTGTAATTAGGTAAGGGGTTTCCGTTTGTTGGAGGATGTCGGGATGTAATCCAATGGGAAGAACTTTCCATTCTCCTAAAAAGAGTTGGTTTTCGGCAAATAGGAAAGCAAGCCGGGGAAATTGAAAACAAAACGTATAATCAGCCTTAATGATGTGTTGCGACTGATTAAAGGTGTTATCTTCTCCCATAAGTCCTGAGGGAACGTCAATGGAAACTACTTTAGCCTCCGAAGCATTGATTAAACGGACAACCGCAGCAAATCCTCCGGCTAAGGGTTTATTCAGTCCCGAACCAAAGAGTCCGTCAATCACTAAGTCATTCGCTGTTAATTTAGGTGGAGCAAATTGATTTCCCACAACCTCAAAATGAGCGATGTTTAGTTTCTCAAGTCGCTCCTTGTTTGTTTGGCAATCCGCAGAGAGTCTGTTTTTAGGATTGAACAGATAAGCTCTTACCGTAAATCCCTTTTCGTGGAGAAACCTGCCTACACATAAAGCATCACCCCCATTATTCCCGGGACCGGCAAATAGGGTTACTGGTTGTGAATTATCCCAACGTTCCAATATGGCTTCAACAATT
Source organism: uncultured Bacteroides sp. (assembly GCA_964522975.1). GTDB lineage: Bacteria > Bacteroidota > Bacteroidia > Bacteroidales > Bacteroidaceae > Bacteroides_E. Next base: position 39,177 of record CAZFXK010000009.1, read on the forward strand.
TTCATTGAAGCTCTTTCCATTAAATCTAAAGATGAAATGGGTTCATTTTGGATGGTGTAACTATCTAATTCTTTAATTTGATGACTTGAAAATATTTTCATTGATTCTTTTTTTATATGCTAATAAGAAATTCAAAAACAAAGTTAACTAAAAAACTCAAAAGTGATGAATAGTTTAAAATGTTTCTTTTTTAGGCGTTTTTGTTGTAAAAACAACTATCTTTGGCACAGTTTTAAATGATTATGAAGTTTAATTTAATTTTTAAGGTTATGAAGAAGAAGGGATTATTATTATTAACGATTTTCTTTTCGTTTTGCTTAGGATTTACATCCTGTAGCGATGATGATGATAATGGTAATGGAGGACGTATAGAAGATGACGTTTTTGGAGTATATAAAGGCTCTTTGGATGCTGAGGTTGTAGGAGAAGGGCTTCCCGGTTTAGGAGATTTATTAAAAGATATACCTCAAAAAGTCTATTTAGATAAAGTAAGCGACAATAAAGTTAAGTTTACTATAAAAGATTTTGCTGTTGGTCCATTTGATTTGGGTACTATAGAAATTAAATCTGCCGATATAGAAAAGAAAGGTTCTGATTATATTATTAATGGAACAGAAAATTTAGATCTTAATATAGTTGGGACTTGTAAAGTCGATTTAACAGGAACGGTAAAAGGTAATAACATTACTCTATACATTGAAGTAGAAGTTATAGCAGGTGATTTAAAAGGACTTAAAGTAAATGTTGATTTTAAAGGAACAAAAATAAACGTTGAATCTGAGGCTGAGATTTTAGAAATTACTTTTGATCCTAAACTAGCTGAAGAGAATGCATTGGTTAGAAGTGTTGAAGAAACTGAGGATGGCTTTTCTATTATATTGTTTAATGAAGAAATAGCAGAAGAACAAAAAGCTAAGCTAACTCCTACGATTACTATTTCTGAGGGAGCAACTATTGAACCTAAAAGTGGGGTTGCACAAGATTTCAATAAAGAGGTGGTTTATACCGTAACTTCAAAAGACGGAACAATACAAAAATATACTGTTCGCATTGCTAAAGAAACCAGTTTCTTTTTTGGTTTTGAAGAATGGGAATCTAAAGGAGAAGGTATAGCAAAACATAACAGACCACTTCCTTCCGATATATTGGCTTCTAGTGTAGAAGGAGCTTCTTTATTAGGTCTCTTTGGATGGGAAGGGGGATTCCCTGTTGAAAAAACTACAGATGCTAAATTTGGTAATCATGCTATCAAATTAATCACTTTAGATACCCATAAGCTAGGAAATCCTCTTGTTCCGGCTTTAACCTCAGGTTCGGTTTTTACTGGTACGTTTAATCTTGGGCCAGCTATGAAAGGTGATCAGCTTTCCTGTACTAAATTTGGTGTTTCTTATGATAAAAAACCTCTTAATTTTAGAGGATGGTATAAATATACTCCTGGAGAAGTGTTTATTGATGGTACTGACAAAAATAATGTTCTTTTTCCTAAAGATAAAATGGATGAATGTGCTATTCAAGCTGTATTATATGAAGCAAAAGATAGTGAAGGAAAAGAGGTTATTTTAACAGGCCATGATATTAATACTTCTGACAAGCGAGTAGCTGTTGCTGTCTTAGCTGATGGAACTGCTAAAACAGAATATACCTATTTTGATATACCATTTAAATATTTAGAAGGTAAGACTTATCAAGAAGTAGGTGTGGATTATAAGTTAGCAATCGTTTGTTCATCAAGTAAAGAAGGTGACCTTTTCAAAGGTGCAGGTGGAAGTACTTTGATTCTAGATGATTTAGAAGTAATAGGTGAATAAATAAAAACATCAAATACTACTTATAGAAGCTGTATCATTATGATACAGCTTTTTTTATGCTCGTTTGTAATTGAATCTTATGGTTTATTCCTTTTTTCTCTTGATAGAAAAAAGGAACCGAAAAAAGATCAAGTCTGTTCCTACGAGTCGGAAAAAGCGCAAAACAACCTAAAGTACAAAAACTCGCTTCGCTCAGACAGTTTGTACTTCTTAACGCCTGTTTCACTCTTTTTCTTTATCGCCTCTCCGGAAATGACATTGTTCTGTATTCGGATATGTATTCTGTTTCTTCTTGTTTTTGCTGTTATTACATTACCTTCTAGAATGACAATACGAGAGTTTTTCATTAATAAACCAAGCAAACTAAAGAATACCCTTCTAATGTGCTCTCTTGGAAAAGCCGTTAAAGAACGAAGGAGCAGGGAACGATCAGAAGGGCAATCTGTCTGAGCGTAGCGAGTTCTTGCCCTTCCGTTCATCGCGAGAGAGTGATAGGCTTTTCCAAGCCAAGCACTTGATCTTTTTTGGCATACCTTTTTCCATCAAGGGAAAAAGGTAGTATTTAGGAGTAGAAAGGCTTTATCATTAATACTAAAGATAGTTTTCTATTAACTAAATTTCTTTTGCTGAAAAGAAACTGCCCTTGAAGCACTTGATCTTTTTTGGTATACCTTTTTCTATCAAGAGAAAAAGGTAGTATTTAAGAGTAGAAAAGCTTTATCATTAATACTAAAGATAGTTTTTCTATTAACTAAATTTCTTTTGCTGAAAAAAAACTGCCCTTGAAGTACTTGATCTTTTTTGGAATACCTTTTTCTATCAAGAGAAAAAGGTAGTATTCTGAGTAGAAATAATATACACAAAAACTATTTAAAAGAAAACTCCCCCTGTAGTAACAAAGGGGGAGTTTCTCTATTTTGATTAGAAGATGTAGATTAATTAATCAATACTTCCTCCTCTTCTTTCTAACTCTTTAAGATTGGCAGTAGCTTCTTTTACGCCTTTATCAGCAGCCTCCTTGATTAAGTCGATTCCTTTCTCATTTTCTCCTTGCAATAGATAAAGTAACCCTAAAGCGTGCGTTTTTTCAGGAGAATCCGAAACCTTGGATAAGTATTCAGAAGCCAATTTGTAGTTTTTCATTTGTATGGCAATATTAGCCGCATTGAGTTGAGCTATACCATCTTCAGGGTACAATAATGCAGCCGCATAAAACACCTCATTATACTCATTACTACCGGCTTCATAGCTTACGGCTAATCGATAAAGCTCATTCAAGCTTAACAGTTTAGGATTAGTCTTGAATATCTCTCTACTCTCTTCTAAAGTAAAGGCACGTACTTCATATTCAATTGTATATTCAGAACGGCGTAGGGCCGGATATATAATATCCTTCATATGGCGATAAACTTCAGGGTAAGTTACACGAATGCGTGATTCCTTAGCATCCGGACTTAATGAGCCATCAATAATATCTAGTATGCCCTCTTTTTCAGAAAAATCACTCTTACTAATGGCTTCACGTAGACCTACCCAGTCTTCAGGAGTAGAAGTTACATCCATGTGAGTTTCGGAAATACCATAAGCACTTTGGATATAGTTTTTAAGTGCATTGGCTCTACCTTTAGCTAATCGCTCATTATTGGCATACGATCCATCGGGAGAAGCATATCCGTGGAGGGTTATCTTCGTTAATGTATTGGCTGCTTCACTCTGTACAGCTCTTAATGTGTTTTTAATTTTCTCTAACTCTGCAAAGTTGTTTCTGAAATCGGGTACTATATCGGTTTTCCCAATCTTAAAATCTAAGAAAGCCGTTCCTTTTTCAGAGCGGTTTTTAATTTCTTCAACCTCAGGTTCAATATAAGCATACAAAGGAATAAAAGGAGTTGTAATTAAATCAATATCTGTAAGTAACACATTCTCCTCATTCAAGTACTCTTTATTACATCCACATAGATCTTTCGCAATCATTAATTGTGCATGGTTCATCCAAGGTTCATAGGGGATCTTTTCAGAATAAGAAACTAATGGATAGTTAGACGATCTTTTCGTTGTTTTGTAAGTGCTTTCTTCATAAGCCGGATTACGTTGTTGATATAGATTTGCTTTTCTACCCAATACTTCAACTGTGGGGAAAGGATATATCTGGTCTCCTTGAACCAATACCGGAGTAAAAATGAATTGTTGATTTTTCTTTAACTCCAATGTGCTGAAGTCAAATTCCATATTCAATATTACTTCATTATATTGCATCTCAATATTCATCTCTTTAACATAAGGGTGATCAGCAACCGTTTGAGCGTTACTTGTTAATGAATTCATCCCTAAAAGAGAGCATATGATGATTAAAAAAATGTTTTGTCTTTTCATTATCTTTTCGTTTTAAAATACGTAAACCAAACTTAAAGCAGCTTTTGTAGGACCTACATAGTTATGTACTCTATCGGATTCTTTCTCCGAGCATTTCACACAAGGATATTGTTCATATTTAGTATAAACATACCCAATGGCTATTTCAGCTTCCAAGTTCCAATGTTTTCCCAGCATCCAAGCATATCCATATCCAATGCCGGCACCCGCAAACCAGCCCTCTAAACGATTATCCTTTAGTACGCCAAAGTTAGTACCTAGCCAATCCATGGAGGTATCTATGTTTCCAACGTTATAGATCCCACCGTGTAAGTGCATACCCAGGAAATGGCCATTCATTTTTTGACAAAACCAATAACGAGCTTCAGGTTGAAGCATCAAATGTTTTATTTTCTTGTTGTCATCAAAAGTCCAAGGATTATAATTGGCAGAAATGTCCAAAGTCCATTTGGGAGCCAATGAAAACTCCATTCCCAAGTTAAAGGTGGTGGTTGCATCATAAAGCAAGTTAGTCTTTAAAGCCACTTGTTGGGCTTTCAAAGAATTCACGCTCATAAAAAGGGAAAAAACGATTGCCATTGAGGTAATCATTTTCTTAATTGTTTTTTCTCTCATCTTTTGTTACGTATTTATATTGAACGGATTCAAATATTAATATATCATGCAATATTGGGCATTTATTTTAAATAATACAAGAATTGTCGTGTTTTTTTACGTTTTTTTATTTCTAAAAACTAGAAAGAAACTTTCTTAATATAGAAGTTTATCTCTTTTTCTCTCGACAGAAAAAGGAACCGAAAAAAGGTCAATTTCGGTTTTCTCTTTTTTATTTGAATGGCAAAAGAGGTAAATATTTTTGTTGTATTCTATGCTATTGAATCGTGTATTTTTGTTTGTAACATTAACCGCTGTTTATTCCTTTTTCTCTTGATAGAAAAAGGAACCTAAAAAGATCAAGTCTGTTCCTACGAGTCGGAAAAAGTGTGCAACAGTCTAAAGCGTGAAAACTCGCTTTGCTCAAACAGTTCACGCTTCTTAACGCCTGTTCCTCCCTTTTTCTTATTCGCCTCTTCGGAAATGACGGATGCGTTCTTTCTTCTTGATAAAAAAGAGGATAAAAAAGATTTATAAGTCCATTTCTTAGTTTAGTGCTTCTATTTTTTGTGCTGCACAAAACGTTGTTTATTCCTTTTTCTCTTGATAGAAAAAGGAACCTAAAAAGATCAAGTCT
>CAZFXK010000010.1:0-3227 GCA_964522975.1 uncultured Bacteroides sp.
AAAAAACATTAACCCAAGGCCGGATGCGGTCAGGGACCGGGCATCACTCTCTCCCGGACCGAGCACTCCTCGAGCCCGGACCCAAGGGCGTTCGATCCCAGACCCAGGGAAAAGAGGAAAAAATGGGAATTAAGCAGATCACAAGACAACGTAGAAACAAAAAATTGTTATTCTTGAAAATAGACCCGTTTTACTCTTTTAGATACATTTGATAAAATCTCATAAGGTATGGTATGTAGAATATCTGATAAAGTAGTTATAGGTAACTCTTTACCAAAAACAATTACCTCATCTCCTTCTTTACAGTCAATATCGGTAACATCTATCATACACACATCCATACAGATATTACCAACGTAAGGAGCTTTTTCTCCATTTACTAAACAGTAACCCATACCATTACTAAGTCCTCTACTTATGCCATCAGCATAGCCAATAGGTATAGCCGCAATTCTTGACTTTCTGGTCAGCACCCCTTTACGACTGTATCCCACGGTTTCATTGGCTTCTACATTCCGTATTTGAAGTATAGTAGTTTTCAATGTGCTTACATTATGAATAATAGAATTATCTATTGCATTGATACCATACAAGCCAATCCCCAAACGCACCATATCAAAATGAGCCTCGGGAAATCGTTCTATACCCGCTGAATTACAGATGTGTTTTAATATTTTATGATCAAAAGCATCTTGCAGTATTTTTGCGGATTCATTAAATAAAGTAATTTGTTTATGCGTAAAATCATCAAACGCAGCAGAATCACTACCAACCAAATGAGAAAATACAGAACGAGGTATTACAGCATCTTGAGTTTGTAAGTATTCTACTAACTGGGACATTTCAGAAGGATCAAAGCCTAACCGACGCATTCCTGTATCTATTTTTACATGAATGGGAAAATTTGTTATTCCCTCTTTCTTTGCAGCCTTGATTAATGATTCCAACAAATGAAAACTATAAACCTCAGGCTCCAGATTATAATTAAACAACGTTTTAAAAGAAGAAAACTCCGGATTCATTACCATGATAGGCACAGTAATGCCTCCTTTACGCAGCTCATATCCTTCATCTGCCACAGCGACAGCTAAATAATCCACGTGATGTTCTTGTAGCGTTTTTGCTATTTCATACGATCCCGAACCGTATGCAGAAGCCTTTATCATACCTATTACTCTTGTTGACCGGGTCAACATGGATCTGTAATGATTCAAGTTATCAATCATCGCTTTCAAGTCCACCTCAAGAATCGTTTCATGAACCTGTTCTTCTAATAGATCTGAAATCAAATCAAACTGAAACTGACGGGCACCTTTAATCAATAGGGCTTCTTGTCGGAATGATATCTCTTTTTTTTCTATTGCATTAAGTAGTGAAGTAGTATCCGGATAGAATTTTTTATCCAACATAAAACGGGCTTCTGAAGAAGAGATCATAGGCCCCACCCCAACAATACGATCCACTTTTCTACTTTTAATTAATTGAGCTACCCGCTGATATAAGGCAGATGTATTCTGTCCTGAATCTATTATATCAGATAAAATTAGTGTCCGTTTTAAACCCTGCTTTTGAGACCTTCGATAGAGAAAATCCAAAGCAATATCCAGCGAAGCTAAATCAGAATTATAACTATCATTTATAATAAAGGTATCATTTTTACCTTTTTTTACTTCCAAACGCATAGCTACAGGTTCCAGTTTAGCCATTTGCTGTGCTATTTGCTCCGGGGAGATAATTAAATAAAGAGCTACAGCTAAGCTATGCAATGCATTTTCAATGGAAGCCTCATCTACAAAAGGAATAGTAAAAGAGTTTTTTAATCCTAGATAACTATATGTAATTTCAGTATGATCGTTTTTCTGTACAACCCGAGAAATATAAAGCGGTTTTTCAGAATCCTTTCTACTCCAAGCAATCTCTCGAGTAGAAAGAATTAATCGCGCAACACAATCTGTAACTAATTCATCATCCCCATTATATATAATTACATCACAGTCTTTAAATAGGGTTAATTTCTCCAAACACTTTTCTTGCAAAGAATTAAAATTCTTTTGATGAGCCCCTCCTATATTCGTCAAAACACCAATAGTAGGTTTTATCATATTGTGTAAAGCCTCCATCTCGCCCATCTGGGATATACCTGCCTCAAAAACAGCCACCTCAGATCGCTCTTCCATTTGCCATATTGAAAGAGGAACACCTATTTGTGAATTATAGCTTCTGGGCGATCTAACAACCACTTTAGTTGGAGAAAGTAAATGATGTATCCATTCCTTTACAACCGTCTTACCATTACTCCCGGTTATGCCAACCACCGGAATATTAAATTGTTCTCTATGTTTCTCGGCCAATCGCTGCAAAGCTGTTAATGGTGACTCAACCAACAGGAAATTAGCCTGAGAAAACAAATCACCTTTTCTTATACGTTCTATCAAATCTTTTTCTTGTGAAGAGATGACAAAGTTTCTCACTCCGCGTTCATAAAGATTTCCTATATAAGATGCACCACTATTTCGAGTAGTAACCAAAGCAAAAAAGAGAGTTTCCTCAGGAAAACATAATGAGCGACTATCGGTTAACAGCCACTTTATAGAGGAGGTGGCGTTACCTATGCGCTCTGCTGATATTATTTCTTCAATTAAATCAATTGAGTATGACATAATTCTATTTCTTTATTGAATGCTAAATTGGGATATCTTTTTGATAGTTCTTCTAACTTTAGCAAAAGATTTCTTAAAAAAAGTTGATGTTCTTCACTTTGATAATTAAAAGGACGATGCCTCAAGGCTTTATTTATTTTCTGACACTCAGTTATTACCTGTTGTGTATCGGATGAAACAGCAAACTTTATGAATTTCTCCCAGATATAATCAATTGCAAGAGAGGAAGGATGGCACATATCATCAGCGAAAAAACGATAATCACGAAGTTCATCTAATACAATTTCGTAAGCAGGAAAATAATGCGTGTTTTTTTTCCAATGGTTCTGTAGTTCATCAATAGCCAATAATAAAGTAGATTTACTTAACTGATTTCCATGTAACCCATCTCTGATATGACGAATGGGACTAACGGTGAAAATAATTTCCAAAGAAGGCCTTAGTTTCATTAAGGATTCAATTACAACAGTCCATAGAGCAACAATCTCCTTTACCTCTACCCGTCTTCTATGAAAACATTTTTCCGGTAGTTTATGACAGTTCCCAACAATTGAGTTTTCATTTCTT
>CAZFXK010000010.1:3327-37850 GCA_964522975.1 uncultured Bacteroides sp.
CCTATATGCTCAACAAAACAAGATCCCATCAATAATAAAGAATGAGTATGATTCACACTCACTTCTTCAGTTTTTACTTTTACTTCTGTGCTAAACCTCATCTTTTCTTTGGCTTCTTCATATAAACAAATATAATAATTAACTTAGACAGGCAAGGATTTTGTCATTCAATTTAGATTATTTACATTAATAAAACGAGGAGTAAAGCGTAAAAGAGTAATTTTCTGATTTCATCGTTATGTTTTATAACAGAATAAAAAAGAAAATCAAAACAAAAGTAAAGGCTAAATTGTATATAAAACAGAAGTGAATAAAGAAAGCATACTAGCAAAATCAAATGAAATACGCACATCATACAGTTTCTTTTATTAGCTTTGCAAAGTTTATCTATGAGTAAAAAAATGGAAGACAATTCAAAAAATAAAATATTAGATACAATACATTACCCGGAAGATTTACGCAAACTGACAGTAAATCAACTGCCTCAACTTTGTGAAGAGCTACGTCAGGATATCATAGATGAGCTTTCGTGCAACCCGGGACATTTCGGAGCTAGTTTAGGTACAGTTGAGCTTACCGTGGCATTACATTATGTATTTAATACTCCTTATGATAGAATCGTTTGGGATGTTGGACATCAAGCTTATGCCCATAAAATATTAACCGGTCGTAAAGAGGTTTTTTGTACCAATAGAAAATTAAAAGGAATTCGTCCTTTTCCTTCTCCTAGAGAGAGTGAATATGATACCTTTACTTCTGGCCATGCCTCCAATTCCATATCTGCAGCTTTAGGTATGGCTGTTGCAGCTCAAAAAAAAGGAGAAAAAAATAGACACGTTGTAGCCGTAATTGGGGATGGTTCCATGAGTGGTGGATTAGCTTTTGAAGGATTAAACAATGTTTCTTCCACACCTAATAACCTCCTAATTATTTTAAACGACAATGATATGTCCATTGATAGAAGTGTAGGTGGAATGAAAGAATATCTCTTTAATCTAACTACTACCAATGAATATAACAGATTGCGTTATAAAGCATCCAAAGCTTTACATAAAATTGGAGTATTAAATGATGATAGAAGAAAGGCTTTAATACGCTTTGCCAATAGCCTAAAATCAATGGCAGCATGCCAACAAAATATTTTTGAAGGCATGAATATCAGGTACTTTGGCCCTATCGATGGTCATGATGTAGAAAACCTTTCCCGTGTATTTCGAGACATAAAAAACATGAAAGGTCCTAAAATCTTACACCTTCATACCATTAAAGGAAAAGGATTCAAGCCTGCAGAAAAAGAAGCAACCTTATGGCATGCACCCGGGAAATTTGATCCAAATACGGGAGAACGTATAACTAATAACGAAAAAGGAATACCACCTAAGTTTCAAGATGTTTTTGGAAACACTCTTTTAGAACTGGCAGAGAAAAATGATAAAATAGTGGGAATCACTCCGGCTATGCCTACAGGTTCTTCCATGAACATTTTAATGGCAAAAATGCCTGAAAGGGCTTTCGATGTAGGAATAGCAGAAGCTCATGCTGTTACTTTCTCCGGGGGGCTGGCAACAGAGGGTCTTCAACCTTTTTGCAACATATACTCTTCATTTATGCAACGGGCATACGACAACATCATACACGATGTGGCCATTGAAAATTTACCTGTCGTTTTTTGTTTAGATAGAGCAGGATTAGTAGGAGAAGATGGGCCAACGCATCATGGGGTATTTGATTTAGCTTACTTACGTCCTATTCCTCATCTTACCATAGCCTCTCCAATGGACGAACATGAACTTCGAAAGCTAATGTATACCGCTCAACTTCCAGGCAAAGGAACTTTTGTTATACGCTATCCAAGAGGTAGAGGTTCTATAAAAGATTGGCAATGTCCTCTTGAAGAGGTTCCAATTGGTAAAGGACGAAAATTAAAAGAGGGCAAAGATATTGCTCTTGTATCTATTGGCCCGATAGGATATATTGCTTCAGAAGCTATTCAAGAAGCAGAAAAATTGAAAGCTGTTTCTATAGCCCATTATGACTTACGCTTTTTAAAACCTTTAGATGAAGAAATGCTTCACGAAATTGGCACACAGTTTGATAAGATAGTTACAGTTGAAGATGGAATAAAAAAAGGAGGAATGAGTAGTGCTTTATTAGAGTTCTTTTCGGAAAATAATTATAAACCTACACTTAAATCCATTGGAGTCCCGGACGAATTCATTGAACATGGAACTGTTGAGGAACTCTATCATATTTGTGGAATGGATAAAGAGGCAATATTAAAAGAGATTTACAACTTAGTTGAAGATTCGAAACCTAGTTTAAAATAAAACATAAATGAATATTGTTGTAGCTGGGGCCGGAGCAGTTGGCACACATCTAGCTCGACTCTTGTCTGATGAAAAACAAAACATCACACTGATTGATGAAGATGAGGAAAAATTAAAAGCTCTAAGTCTGAACTTGGATCTTCTTACTATTTTAGGATCACCAACATCAATTAATTCGTTGAAGGAGGCTGGAATTCATAAAACAGACTTATTTATTGCAGTTACTCCTGATGAATCGAGAAACATTACAGCGTGCATGTTAGCCACCAATTTGGGAGCTATAAAAACGGTTGCACGTATAGATAATTATGAATATTTATTACCCGAGAATAAAGCTTTTTTTCAAAAATTAGGCGTAGATGCTTTAATCTATCCTGAAATGTTGGCTGCTAAAGAAATTGTATCTTCTGTAAAGATGAGTTGGATTCGCCAATGGTGGGAATTTTCTGATGGAGCTCTGCTATTAATAGGAGTCAAGATTAGAACAGAAGTGGAAATTCTTAATATTCCGTTAAGAGAATTAGGAAAAACCGGTATTCCTTATCACGTGGTAACAATCAAAAGAGGTAATAAAACCATTATTCCAAATGGAGATGAACAAATACTGTTAAACGACATTGTGTACTTCATTACCACACGAAAACACATCCCTTATATTCGAAAAATTACCGGTAAAGAGAATGAGCCAGATGTGAAAAGTGTAATCATAATGGGAGGAGGTCGCATTGCTCAAAAAACAGCAGAACAACTTCCGGATTATATGAGCATTAAAATCATAGAAAATAAGATTGACCACTGTAACACACTAACAGAACAGTTGGATAATCGGATTATGATCATTAACGGAGACGGAAGAGATCTTGACTTATTAGAAGAAGAAGGCATTAAACACACAGATGCCTTTATCGCCTTAACCGAGAACTCAGAGACGAATATTTTAGCATGTCTAGCAGCTAAACGGAAAGGAGTAAAAAAGAGCGTCGCTGAAGTAGAAAACATTGATTATATAGGCATGGCTGAAAGCATGGACATTGGTACGGTTATAAACAAGAAAAAAATAGCAGCTAGTTATATCTACCAAATGATGCTTAATGCAGATGTATCAAATGTAAAAAGTCTAACCTTTGCCGATGCAGATGTAGCCGAGTTTACAGTTCAAGAAAATTCAAAAATCACTAAAAATAAAGTTAAAGATATTAATCTACCTAAAGAAAGTATTATTGGAGGACTAATAAGAGATGGAAAAGGTCTTTTAGTTACAGGTGATACATTAATACAACCGGGAGATCATGTCGTTGTATTTTGTTTAAGCATGACAATCAAAAAAATAGAAAAATTCTTCAACTAAGTCATGATTAACTCAAAAATGATACTTAATGTAATGGGGTCATTGTTGTTAATTGAAACGGCAATGCTTCTACTTTGCTCAGGAATCTCTTTCTTTTATCAAGAAGACGATTTATACAGTTTTTTAATTACTGCCGGCATCACAGTAGTCTGTGGCCTTTTACTTTATTTTTATGGCAGAAAAGGATCAAAAGAATTAAACAGAAAAGATGGTTATATCATAGTTACCTTCAGCTGGATTACAGTTTCTACTTTTGGTATGCTTCCTTTCTATCTTAGTGGATATATTCCATCCATAACAGATGCTTTTTTTGAATCCATCTCCGGATTCACCAGTACAGGAAGTTCAATTTTGGATAACATAGAAGAGTTTCCTCATGCCTTATTATTTTGGCGAAGCTTAACACAATGGATTGGGGGTTTAGGGATAGTGTTTTTCACTATTGCCGTCTTACCTTTCTTGGGAGTCAGTGGAGTGCAACTCTTTGCTGCTGAAGCTACAGGCTTAACTCACGAAAAGGTACATCCCAGAATTGGAATTACTGCTAAATGGATTTGGCTGATTTATCTGGGACTTACACTGGCTGAGGTTATTTTACTATACATTGGGGACATGAGTCTTTTTGATAGCGTCTGTCACTCATTGGCAACTACAAGTACAGGGGGCTTTTCGACCAAACAAAGTAGTATTGCTTTTTATAATTCTCGATACATAGAATATATCATTACGCTATTTATGTTTTTATCGGGAATAAACTTCTCTTTATATATATTATTTATTAGCGGACGATTTAAAAAACTTCGTGAAGAAGAAGAACTGAAACTATATATTGCTTCTGTCTTGTTTTTCAGTGCTATTGTCACAATTAGTCTCTATTTTACTAATGATGAATCATTAGAATACTCTATTCGAACTGCACTTTTTCAAATAGTTTCAATTCATACATCAACCGGTTTTGCCACAGCCGATTATATGACTTGGCAGCCTATAGCATGGGGAGTCCTTTTAATAGTTATGATAACCGGAGCTTGTGCGGGCAGTACATCTGGTGGAATAAAATGTATCCGACTACTCATATTAGGCAAAATCACAAAAAATGAGTTTAAGCGCATTTTACATCCTAATGCCGTTCTTCCTGTAAGAGTTAATAAAACCGTCATACCTAATACCATTCAATCTACGGTATTAGCTTTTCTGTTTCTTTACTTCACTTTTATGTTCGTCAGCATATTAGTCTTTCAAGAACTTGGTTTGGAGTTAGATGAAGCAGTAGGAATTGCCATTTCTAGTATTAGTAATACAGGACCCGGTTTAGGAAAATTTGGACCAGCCTTTTCATGGAGCGCATTACCCGATGTTATTAAATGGTGGGCTTCTTTTTTAATGCTTTTAGGAAGATTGGAACTTTTCAGTGTCCTTCTAATCTTCACTCCTAGGTTTTGGAAAAAGAGTTAACAGTTCTACAAAAACACACTCTACTTTGCCCCTTATGAAAACAAAACATTAATTCGTTGGTAAAATAAATCAGATCAATGATAAATACTATAAAACAACACAAGGAAAATACTAAAATATTTTCCTTGTGTTGTTTTATAGTCGTGAAGAATACAGCTTAATAAATTTATCTTTATATAGCTGTTTAATATATTTCAGAACACGATCTTCGATTTGAGGCTCCTCTTTAAATACAATCGACATTTGCTTAATTATATCAGCTACTGTATGATGTCCATCTATCAATTGCCAAATCTTTGTTCCATACATTTCTAATTCAACTGTAAAATGAGAGCTCATTCTTTTAGGAATCAAATACTTTTGTATCCATTCATTTCTAAAACGAGGAAAAACAAGTTTTATATTTCCTTCTTCAGTAAAAGAGGAGAGAATCAAGTCATCACGTAAAGGAACAACGTTCAATAAATTTATTTTTTTTCTCTTACGATTCACTAATTTCTTTTTTGATATTTGCTTTTTGTAAACCATAACCTTTCTTTGCGTCCTCTAGTTTTAGTAGAAAAGCCACAAATAATGCTAAAAATCCAAATATGGAGAAAATAATCATGGGCAATGTATAATCATATGTTGTAACACCATCAACAACAGGACCTTTACAATAAGTATCAAGAACCCAACCAATCAATAAAGGAACCCCCATCAAACCCCAATTTTGAACCCAGAAAATTAAAGCATAAGCACTTCCTAATTGTTTTTCAGGAATGATTTTAGGTACGGAAGGCCACATAGCAGAAGGAACTAAAGAAAAAGCAATACCTAATATTACCATAATAATAGCAGCAAACCACCATTCATTTAAAATAGGTAAAGAGAACGATACATGTACTATGATAAGTAATAAAGAACCTATAATCATAAGATTAGCACCTTTCCCCACCCGATCATAATATGTACCAAATAATGGAGTGAGAAAAAGAGTTCCCAAAGGTAATATACTAGGGATAGAACCTGCTATTTCAGGACTTACATTATATTTTTGTATCATTAAGTCAGTTGCATATTTTAAGAACGGAAAAATCGCAGAATAAAAAAGCACACACAATAAAGCTAACAACCAAAACCCTTTGTTGGTAACGATTAAAACTAAATCTTTAAGATGAAAAGTTTCATCATCAGCTGAATCCAATGATTCTTCGGCATAAGAATCATATTTTCTATCATAAAACATATAAATAAAGAAAGTAAGGGCTCCTATACACAACAATACAAGGGAAATTAGTATGGGACCTGAAATATCCTTAAAGTAAATAGCCAAAGGAGCGGAAATACTTAAAGCAAAAATCGTTCCAATACGAGCAACAGCCATTTCCAATCCCATAGCCAGAGCTAATTCATGTCCAGTAAACCATTTTACAATAATTTTGGAAACCGTAATTCCGGCGATTTCTATCCCGACTCCAAAAATAGCATATCCTATTGCTGCTAAAGCTACTTGTGTTTTTAGTCCCAAAATCGTTGTTCCCTCAGGAAAAGTAGTACTAATGGCATAATACTTCAAACAACAACCGATAATCATTAATATACAAGCTCCCATCCCGGTAAAACGAATTCCCATTTTATCTAAAATGATTCCTCCAAAAAGTAACATTAAGAAGAAAACGTTAAACCAACCATAGGCACTTGTAAAAATACCATATTCCAAACTATCCCATAAGAGTTCTTTTTCTAACATAGGCTTTAGAGGAGCCATAATATCTGTTAAAAAATAACCACAAAACATGGTAAACGCAACTAAACCCAGGACACCCCACCGCAGAGTTTTAGAATCACTAAATTTCTTATTTATAGTTTCACTCATTTGTATAATAAATTATTTTATTGAAAAGACAAAGGTATAGAAATATAGTTTCCCACACCAGAATTTAATCCCTTGAATGATAAAAAAAGTCCTGAAAGGTTAATTCCAGGACTTTATATATTTTTATCATAAAGTAAATACTACTCAAGATTATTATTCTTCCACTTCTGAAGCAGCAGGAGCATCAACCGGTGCTACATCATCAATAATAGGTGCATCCACACCACTTGGCATATTATAAGGATTAATGCTTTCTTCTTGTTTTGCTTTTTCCATAAGAACACTACCCTCTTCAGTTGTTGACCTTGGAAGCACATAAGCTGTTCCTATACTAAGTACAACTATGATAACAGCCAAACTCCAAGTTGCTTTCTCCAAAAAGTCAGTAGTCTTACGAACTCCCATAATTTGATTGGAAGATGAAAAGCCCGAAGCCAACCCCCCTCCTTTAGAATTTTGAATAAGCACTATAAAGCACATCAATATAGCTGCTATAACTATAAGTATAGTTAATAATAAATACATTTGTTTATTTTGATTTAGTGTTAATAATCAATTTTTCTAAAAATCTAATCTGGTCTGCAAAGTAAGCATTTTTTTTCGGATATTTCAAGTTTAATTTTTTAATAATTTCAATTGCTTTAGAATATCTTTTTTGCTTGATATAAATTTTCGCCAAAGTTTCTGTAAAAAAGCCCTCTTCTTCCGTTTCATCGTTTAATGAAGGATCATCATAAGAATCAAGTTTCAATATGTGGTTACCATTGGCTTGTTCAGTAGAATCCACTCCTCCTTCTATAAATTGATCAATTAGCTCATGCCCTTTTAGTTTTGGAGCTTTTTCATTTTCCTGTTCTTCCCATTCATGAAGATATAAAGAATAATCCGTAGCATAATCTAATTCCACTGGGGCAGGAATCTGTTCTTTTTCAGGCAATTTAGATAAAAAAGAATCAATTAAAACAAGCGTACGATCTAAACCTAAATCCTCATCAGACTCAGAATTCAAATCTTGTCTTTCATTAGGTTCTAAAATTAACAGATCTCCCTCTATCAAACGAAAGAGGACTCTTCTATCAGCCACATAAAGTGCAGCCTTCCTTAGTTCTTCTCCAAAAGTTGAATCATGTAATAAATATAAATTCTTTAAATAAAGCAATCTTAAAGTTTGAGCATAAGGATACTTTGCCACCAAAGTTCTTAACTCATACAATGTTTCATTATTTAAACGCTCCGGATGTATTATCCATTGCTCCAAATTTACATATAACATTTACTTACCAATTTATCACCGTCGCATTAAAAATCTGATCCACTATTTCCTTAACCATTTCATCTATGAGTTGATCTTGCACATCTGTTAGCAACGACCTAGAATCATAGGTTCTAAAAGCAGAAAACTGTTGTTCAAAATCATCTTCATGATCTGTATTATTAACATAACGCACATTTATTGTAATAGTCAATTTGGTCTCTGAAGCATAACCATCTGCTGTAACTGCTTGGTTATATTGGGTATATCCGGTGATCTCTCCATCAATATCCAAATCTCCATTTTGTCTTATAAGACTAAGGCGTGTTTGACTAATAAAACGATCTTTTAACTCCTCATTAAATCGAGTAGCAAGAGGGGCATAAACATAATCTGATTTGATAGGAAACTCTGCTATAGATATTGTTTTTACTTTACTATAATCTATGGTAGATGTTCCTGTAAACGAATAGGAAACACTACATGATGTAATAATTACTAAGAAGAATAAAGCACTACTTATTACAATTTTATTCTTAAATTTATGCCAATCCATACTTTTTGATTTTTCTATAAAGCGTACGCTCTGAAATATTTAAATCTTTAGCTGCATCTTTACGTTTTCCTTTATGCTTTATTAGTGCTTTACGAATCATCTCTTTCTCAACATCTTCTAATGACAATGATTCCTCAATATATTCTTCTGTATCTTCAATTTCCGCGGTATGTTTTTTCCGACTAGGCTTATGTTCCACATTACTTGTTGTAATGATAGTAGGCAATACAGAAGTTGCTTTTACTATTTTAGGTGAAGGATTAATATAATTATCTGACGATGAAACAGTTGAAGAGCTTGATCGATCTGCCATTAAACTATGTACAATCCCTTTTAATTCAGTAACATCTTTCCGCATATCAAAAAGCACCTTATATAATATCTCCCGCTCATTTTCAAACCCTGAACTCGATACGCCTAATAAAGCAGGTAGGCTTTTCTGGGATTTTTCAGGCAGATATTTTTTCAAAATATCACTTGAAATTTCACGATCAGTTTCAATGATGGATAACTGTTCTGTGATATTTTTTAATTGACGCACATTACCAGGCCATGAATAGTCCATTAATAATTCTTTAGCGTCATCAGTAAGCTGTACTGCAGGCATACGATACTTTTCAGCAAAATCAAAAGCAAATTTCCTAAACAACAAGACGATGTCTTCACCTCTCTTTCTAAGTGCAGGTATTTGAATTGGTATCGTATTGAGCCGATAATACAAATCTTCTCTAAACTTTCCTTGTGCAATGGCTTCTGATAAATTGATATTGGTAGCAGCTACGATTCTAACATCCGTTTTTTCCACGGTAGATGATCCCACACGAATAAACTCTCCACTTTCTAATACACGCAATAAACGAGCCTGAGTTGGAGTAGGTAGCTCTCCCACCTCATCTAAAAAGATGGTACCTCCATTAGCTTCGCCAAAATAACCTTCACGTTCTCCAATAGCACCTGTAAATGCTCCTTTAACATGACCAAAAAGCTCAGAATCGATTGTTCCTTCCGGAATCGCTCCACAATTCACAGCAATATACTGACCATGTTTTCTTCTACTATACTGATGAATGATTTGAGGAAAAAACTCTTTTCCTACCCCACTTTCTCCCGTAATCAACACGGATAAGTCAGTAGGGGCAACCTGAATAGCTGTGTCAACAGCTTGCAAAAGAACAGGATCGTTACCTATAATTCCAAATCTTAATTTTACTTGTTTCAACTCCGATTCTGTCATATATCTTTTCTATTCATTTATTGCTTCAAGTCATCGGAATCACTCCGATTATTACCCTCAGTTTCTGAACATAAACCTTCAGTTAGTAACTTCTCGTTCATAATACGATTACGATAAATATCAATAGCTGCATAGAGTGCTTGTCTAAAAGAACTTTCACTAGCTTCACCTTTTCCTGCAATATCATAAGCCGTTCCATGTGCCGGAGAGGTTCTTACCACCGGTAATCCTGCGGTATAATTCACTCCTTCATCCATGGATAAAGCCTTAAATGGTGCCAATCCCTGATCGTGGTACATAGCTAATACACCATCAAAATGTGCAAAGTTTCCGGTACCCATAAAACCATCAGAAGCATAAGGACCATAACAAAGCATACCTTCTTCCATTTTTTCCTTTAAGGCAGGAATGATTATTTCTTCTTCTTCAGAACCTAAAAGTCCTGAATCACCGGCATGAGGATTTAAGGAAAAAACAGCAATGCGTGGTTTTGATATACCAAAATCTTGACGCAACGCTTCTTCAAAAATCATTAACTTCTCTTGAATCAATTCTTTTGTTATAGCAGCAGGAACCTCTCTTAAAGGAAGATGCGTTGTTACCAATGCCATCCTAAAATCTCCATCCATAAGAATCATAAGCGACTTCTTACCCATACCTAATTTTTCTTCCAAAAATTCAGTATGACCGGGAAAATTAAAATCATCCGAATGAATGGTGTTTTTATTGATGGGAGCAGTTACAATTACATCAATGAGTCCGGCCTTATAATCCTCAACCGCTTTTTCAAGAGCCATCAAAGCCGCTTTTCCGGCTTTCCTATCCGGCTTTGCATATTCAACAAGAATGTCATCATCAACACAATTAAGAACACTCAGCTTTCTCTCTTCCGCATCCTCTGCTTTATTAATTATACTAAAGTTAGTAGAGATATCCATGCTTTTACGTTGATATGCTGCCACTTTTGGCGAACCATATAGAATGGGAGTACACAAGTCGAAAATTTGTGGATTTGAAAAGGATTTTAGAACCACTTCATAACCAACTCCATTTATATCACCATGCGTAATTCCTATTTTTATTTTTTTATTCATAACTATTCAGTCTTAATCGAATCATTTTCCATTTTACTAATCTGTCGCTCCCTATCAAGGGGTAATCGTAAGGTATAAAGAGATGCCTCAATTTGCCTGGTAAGATTTCTTTTTAGTTTATCAGGAGCATAGACAAAAACTTCAGCTGTTATTATGCGCTGATTTTTTTCATCCACACGAGTATGAGCAACAAAAGGACCACCCATAAAGTCTCCTTTCACTTTCCATAAACCTCGAGTTTCCATTGCGTATTTATTTTGCACCTCAATATTTCGAGTAGTTAGTCCAAGAGTCTCTGTTTCCATATACATTCCGGGACGTGCTCCGGGAATATTAACTTTCATTACAGAGTCTCGTTTATTTATAAAATATTCTGCAGTGAATGTATCCTTATCTTTATAGGGATACGAGTAAATAATTAGATTCTGATCTCCGGTTGCTTTATTTGTTCCAACCCAAAAAAAGTTTTCACCTGTTTTTGTTGCATTCAATTCACCCGGAACCCAAACCTCACAATCGAACATAGAACGAACAGATTCACTAACATGCTTATTGTGTTTTTCCTTCAAAAAAGCAATTTGCCTATTCATCTCCACACGAGTAAGAAAATCCACAATAACCTGCTTATTTTCATTTACAAATTCCTCAAACTCTTTTTCACTAGGAGCTTGAATATTAACTATTACTTGAGGATATGCATATACATTATTTGAATATGAAAACTTAGCATGAGTATATCTATCCGGTTGTATATCAACTACAATGATATTTCGTAATAGCTTTAAGGTTGAATCATAATTCTGAGGAGAAGAATACATAATATAAAAGGAACTTTCAGCTTGAGGTAATCCCGGAACATCTGTATCCAAAGCATTGTACAAAGCCCTACCTGCCGGCCTTTCCCATAAATCATGATCCACCACAACTAAAACCTCATAAGGTCTTCCACTGGCAGATGGAGTAAAAATTCCTCCCTTACTCTTACAACCGACCAAAAGAAGAAGAGGTAAAATGAATAGTAGCTGACTATAAAATATTTTTTTCATTATTATTCTTTATTTAATAATACACTTTATTTATTCTTTTTATTTGTTGATAGCATACCACAAGCTGCAAAAACGTCCTCACCTCTCGAGGCACGAATCGTAGTAAAAAGTCCCCGAGCTGTTAAATAATCTCTAAGTTCCAACATACTCTGATCAGAAACACCCTCCAATTCAATACCCGGAATTGCATGATATCGAATTAAATTCAAACGACAGGGAAGCCCTCTTAATAGTTCAACCAAGCGTTGAGCATATAAAGTAGAGTCATTCAAATCCTTAAAAACGATATATTCAAATGAGAGTCTACGTTGCTTGCTAAAGTCGTACTTCTTCAGATCTCTCACTATTTCCGTTATAGAATAGGCTTTTTCAGCCGGCATCAATTGAGCTCTTAATTCAGGAACGGCCGAGTGTAAGCTAATTGCTAAATGACAATCACTCTCATTAATGAAACGTTCCAATTTACCACGAACTCCTATTGTGGAAAGAGTTATTCTTCTTGGACTCCAACCACAACCATTTTCTGAAGTCATAATTGACAAGAACTTCAGAACTTCATCTAAATTGTCTAATGGCTCTCCCATACCCATTAAAACCAAATTAGTCAGTTTGTTGCTTTCAGGTATGGAAAACACTTGATTTAACATTTCTGCAGCTGTTAAATTTTGAGAGAAACCCTGCTTTCCTGTCATACAAAACTCACAATTCATCTTGCAACCCACTTGCGATGACACACAAAGAGTAGCTCTATCATCATCCGGAATATAAACCGCTTCAATAAAATTTGTGGAACCTACCTGAAACAGGTATTTAATCGTACCATCAGTTGAGTGCAGAGCATCAATTGGGTCTTTCAATCCTATAGTATAATTCTCTATTAACTTATCTCTATGTTTAAGAGATAAGTTAGTCATATCTTCAATTTTATTTACTCGTTTACCATAAAGCCATAAGGCCATTTGTTTGGCTGCAAATTTTGGCATTCCCACTTCAGCGGCAACACCTTGTAATTCTGTTAATGTTAATCCCAAAAGAGATTTTTTTGACATATGGTTCTATTCTATATAACAATTCTTGCAATACAAATGTAAGGAATTAAAGTTAAATTAATGACTTATTGGCAGTCAATTATTATAGAAAGAGGGGGTATCTGGTTGAAATGCAGATACCCCCTCTTTCTAGTATTTAGTTTACTTTATCTTTTACCTAGAAAAATAGATAACGATTATCTTTAACATTTGCTTTAAGATAAAGATCATTGATAAAGCGGCTTGACATACGCATATTCATGTTTACAATAGATTCTTTTTCATTATCCTCATTGAATTCCTGAGTAGGTTCTTCAACATCCAAAGCTTGAAGAACGAAAACTCCTCCATTTCCTTTAATTGGTTTACTGAGTTCATTCTCTTTCGCTATTGAAGCAAAAGCCCCAACCAAAGGTTCGCTACTATATAAAGCAGAGATGTATGCAGGTGCTGCAAAAGAAACGTGCTTAATCGTATCTGTTACAACATTATTCAAGGCCTTATAATCAGCAAAAGAATTTGCTCCATTCATCTCCTTCATAATGATATCTGCTTTTTTATCACGAACAATTTCAGATCTAAGATCATTCTGCACTAAATTGATGGGGCGATATCCTTCTTTTACAACATCTACCAAACCTACCACCAATAAACGATCGCCATTACCGCACTCAAACAAACCTGATACATCACCCGGTTTAGCTGAGAAAGTCCAACGAATGGCTTCTTTTGTATCAGCAATTCCACCTATAGTGTGTTCAGCTGTTGTCAAATCATTTTTCTCAAGTAATCTATAACCCGCTTCTTCTGCGTTTTCCATCATGGAATCAAGAGTTGGGTTAGCAGCAATAAACTGGCTAAACGCATTATATGCCTTATTATATGTCTCTTTGCTAAACTCTATCTCTCTCTTAATGATAGGTATTTTATATTGTTCTTTAACTGCCTTCTTATCTGTTACTTGTAAAATGATGTTTGCTTGACCTAATTTAAGATTAACCACTTCACCTTTATTTCCTTCAGCAATAGCAGAAATAAACTTTAAATTATCAGCATCTAGTTGAGATCCGGCATAATTAGCAGAAGTAATCCAATTACTTGCTCCTTCTTGCCCATACTTACCAGCAAGTTCAACAAAATCGGCACCATCTTTTATCGCTTTATAGATACTATCAGCCAGAGCTTCAGTTTTCTCTTCTGTTTCTGCATAAACTTGAATCTGTCTAAATTCCGTAGAATCTGCTCTATTTATTTTAGATAACAATTTAAATGAAGTAAACGTGTTATCTGAAGAGTTATAATAAGGACCAAAAACAGAACCTATACTTGTAGAATCCAAACGAGCCACAACATCTGCAGGATAAACCTCCTTAGGGAAAAATAAGTTCTCATATAATACATCGGATCCGGTTGAACGTATGAACGCTGAATAATCGTTTTCAACCTCTTTCAATTGTACCGTAAACTCTTCTACTTCTTTTTCTAATTCAACACGATCTGTATTACTAGGCGTAACCTCTACATCAACATATTTAATGTTTCTTTGCTCAACATACTGCTTGTATTGTTCTTTTCTTTGATTATATAAATTTTTAATCTCAGAACTTTCAACTTTCACTAAAGAATCAGGTATGGAAGAATAAGGAATAGCCGCTAAAAGCAAATCAGACTCTTTATTTTTAGCATCAAAGGTATACGCTGCCTCTATGGGATTTGAAATAAGAGAAGCACCAACCAAAGCCTGATATTTTTCAGCCAAACGGCCTTGAAGTAAATTTTTCTCTATGAAAGTCCAATAAGTGTTTAAGCTTTCATAGTATTCAATCATTTGAGTATTTGTTTGAGGACTGGATTTCATCTTTGAATAATCTACTAAAAATTTCTTTAGCATATCTTGATCGAACATCCCGGTTTGAGGATTACGAAAAGGGGTTTGTTGCAACATAGGATGTGAACCCTCTTCAATAATAGATTGTAGTTCCTCAACAGTAACGGTTAAACCTAATTTTTTGGCTTCCGCTTCAACTAATTTATTGTTAACGAATGATCTCCATACTTCATCTTTAAGTTGGTTCATCTGTTGTTCTGGCAAAGCAGACATACCACTGGTTAATTTTACGATTTCGGTATATTCTTCAATCATTTGTTGATACTCGGGTGCGGATAATGATTCTCCGTTCACTTCACCTACATCTTGTACTTGATGAGGTTGAAAAACACGCCAAGCATCTCCTGCAATAAAAGCAAATAATGCAAGGCCGATAACAATAATTAATAAAGGTCCTTTGTTTCTAATCTTTTGTAAAGTTGCCATTTCTATTTATTAGATGTTTATTTTATATTTTTTATGTTTTTCTTCTTGTTAATTAGCGTACGAAGATACAAAAAATGCTAACAAGCTTCTATAAAATACAGTAAAAAGTAATTTTTTTAGCCTTTTTAATCTCCAAGTATTTTTAATTTCACTAATTCGATTTTGGTGGCAGTAACTTTTATGATCTTAAATTCAAAACGTTCATCGACTATTATAAGCTGATGTATTTTGGGGAAACTTTGATAATAATCAAGAATAAGCCCGCCAATCGTCATATAATCATCCGATTCCGGCAAATCTAAATCATACATTTCATTTACTTTTTCAATTTCCAGCCGGCCGGACAATATATACTCTTTTTCACCCAGTTCTTTTGAAATATGATGAGTTGTATCGTGTTCATCTTCAATGTCTCCAAAAATTTCTTCCACCAAATCCTCCAATGTAACTATTCCTGCAGTACCTCCAAATTCATCTACTACTACAGCAATGGATTTTTTTTGTTGCATAAACAACTCCATTAACTTATGAGCAGCCATGGTTTCGGGTACAATGGGAATATCATAAATGGAATCTTGCCAATTCCCATCTTTATTTCTAAACATTTCTGAAGAATGTATATACCCTATTACATTGTCAATAGTATCTTCATATACAATGATTTTAGAAATACCAGACTCCACAAATAAACTCTTCAGGTCTTCTATTGATGTATCTTTATCTACAGCTACTACTTCTGTTCGGGGAACGATACAATCCCGGATACGGACAGTCGAGAAATCCAAAGCGTTCTGAAACATTTTCACCTCGGTATCTAAAGTTTCTTCATCTTCTGTACTCTCTATTCCGGATTGTACAAAATAATCCAAATCTACCTTTGTAAAAGCATTAGCAGAAACCTCTCTATTGATTTTTACCCCAAAAATTTTCAATAATAAATAAGAAAGATTAGTAGTAAACCACGAAATAGGATATAAAACAACATAACAGATCAACAATGGAAAGGCAAATAAATTCAGCACAGAATTTGGATTGATCTTAAATAATACTTTAGGCAAAAATTCACCTGTAACAAGAATAATCAAAGTAGAGATAATTGTCTGGATTAAGACCTTAAAGAACTCGTTTTGAACAACTCCATTTAACAGATTGCTCTCAATTATAAAAGCCATTAAAATACCATAAATGACCAAAGCAATGTTGTTTCCTACCAACATAGTGGAAATGAAGTTATTAGGCCTCTTTATGAAAATTGAAATGATTTTTGACCCAAAGCTGTTCTTCCGATCCATTTCAAAGCGAAGCTTATCAATGGAAACAAAGGCAATCTCCATACCTGAGAAGAAAGCAGAAAAAGCCATTACAATCAAAAGTGATATTAGTACGGTCATCATTGCTGTTCTAGTGTATCAGTATCTAATGCATCAGTTCCTAACGTATCAGAATTAAACTCCATTGTTTGATCTTCAACGTAAAAAACACCTTGAATATTTCGAATAGTATAGATAGTCATTTGTTGATTAGAATCAAAGCCATATCCCGTAATTATTCGATCCGGTTGTTCTATTCTAACATAAGCATCAGAATAGACTTTCTCGGCCCTTTCATCCCAATATAATAACTCTGTATCAAACTTTTCCCCTTTTCTGTTTTGAATGGACACATTACCAATTAATTCCCATAACCTTTTTTTGTCGTAATAGTACGCTGTATCGGCTTCTATACTGGCTTCTATTTGAAAAATACTATCGAATTGTTCTAAATAAACCCCTTTTTCAAAAGCCCAATAAGGTGGGTTCTTCTTGTCAAAAATCAACCATTCATCGGCATCAATCTTATATCGTATAACACCTGAATCCGAAATTAAAGTTGTCATCTTTGAAGTTTGCATCACAGCTAATGAGTCTCTTTCAACTATTGCATCAGCAACCGGGGTTTTATTTCGACTACAAAAATTAAATAAAAGAAGCATAACAGCTCCTAAAAGAACTGTTATGCTTTTTTTATATGTATTTGTGGAAAAAAAACTATTCAAACACATCAATTAATCATCAACGTATCGTAGTACTTTCTCCTATCCAACCTCCAACGGTTACGCGATCTCCTTTTTTATACCCCATCATAAACAACTCTGAAGTATCAGGTGTATATTTAGAATAGGTTCTAATTAACTTATCCGCTTCTTCAGCAACTGAAGGATCTACAGCTTTTGCTTGTTGCAGTTTATCTATAATTAAGAAGTAAACACACTTATTTAAGACCGGATCATCAGACCAATTCGGATTAGTTGCATATAAGTTAGCTATCAAGATATATGGAGCCCCATAATTTTTATTAAATCCAATTGCTTTTTGAGCATAGCTTCTTGAATTAGCTAATTGTCTGTTTGTAAATAATACAGCAGCAGCAGCATAAGCTTTTTCCGCTTTTTTAATCAAATCAGTTTCTAACTCTATGGCTTCGTCAAAGAAAATCATAGCTTGATGATAATCACCTTTTTTATAAGCCATGTATGCACAACCCGCTGCAGATTCTGCTGAAGGTTTAATTTGATGTACATAGTAAGAAGCTTGCAAATAAGCATCTTGGTCTGTACATTTTACAGTACGCATAATATCAATCACCTTATTCAAGAAATCAATATTCTCTTTATTTTCTTCCACTTGTGGAGCATAAATTGATTGTAAGGTTTCACAATCTGCTGTTCCACTGTTAATAAATAATGCTGTTAAATTTTCTTTTACCGTTTTAAAAGCAGTAACCAAAACTTCTCTGTCACTTGCTTCAATTGCTTTATCAGCAATACTTACCGCTGTAAAATAATCCTGCAAGAAGATTTCTCTATGTGACTCATCATTTTTCAAGATATTATTCGACATATCCAAGAAGAAATAAAGCACATTAGGAGACAATTCATCACTAGAAGCCCCTAAAGTAGATTGCTTCAGCCAATCGTAAGCTTGCTTAACATCAATATTAGGAGAATAAGTTAAATAGTCAAGTGCTTTTGTGCCTATTGCCTCATCAACAGAAGAAACATTAACTCCTTTTGCTAAAAAATCAGGGGTTAATTTTATTCTCAAATCATGAGTCGCCATCAATTCCTCAAAATATTTTTTGTATTCAGGAGAATTTTTATCTCCAATTTCATCCATCAAACCTTTAAGGATTTTATACCCATCAGTAAAGGTGTAAAATCTCAACAAGGGACAATCTTTTATAACCACTTTCCATGGCTTATAAGCATCCTTGTAGTTTTCAGACTTCACCGCTTCATGCGAGATACTACTATTCGATATACATTCTTTACTAATTTCTTCTTGAGCAAATAATGGTTTTACTCCTAAAAGAACAAACAGCAATAAAGTTATTAGAGCTTTATTATTCATCGTTTTTACACTTTAGTTATTATATGTAATTATTTCTTATATTAATTCACTTTCCGCTTAAAGAACCAACGCTCATTAAAAGTTAGTCCTATACTAAATTTTAAATAATTCTCATCTAAAAAGTGAGGTTGCTTTCCATCTACTTTAACATATTGAGCCGATACATTAATCATAGATGCTATTTTTTGTAAAGGGAAACCTAAACCTATAGATACTCCATATTCTTCGGCAGCATTCTCTCCATTAATTTTATAGTATGGAGTAGAATAGTATGCTCCCATTCGATATTTCATGCGAGCTAGATAGTTACGAGAATAAAGACTAGGCATTATTTCAGCACCAATCGCAATTTTTGAACGATCTCTAAAAGCATTAGAATCATCAAAGTAAATGGCGCTACTCCACTTCTCTAAAGTATAATCCAAACCGACGGTCAACCTGTTGTCATAATTATAGGTAAACCCTATCCCAAATTTATGCGGAAGCTCAAAAGTTGCTGCTGAATCTACTTCTGCAACTATTCTATTCCCTTGAGTTGATGTAACTATACTTGTCAAAGTAGTAGTGTTATGTAAATTTTTCTTAGGCGAATATACAGCACCTAAAATAATTTCACTCTTCTTATTTAATCTATAACTATATTGTATTCCCAAATCTACCTTAAAATCACTTATTGATATATTTTCAGTTTCCAAATTTCCTGAGGCTGATGTTGTAGGAAAATACAAACTCATACTCCTATCAATGTCACCCCAAAAATAAGAAAAGTTTGCACCCAATGCTAGGTTTTTTAAAACATTAACACCTAAACCTAAATAAATCTGCTTTAGGCCACCATCCCCGTAATATGTGGTTACATTGTACGCATCAGTGTTTTCATGATCAACGTCTGAGATACTAACATTATATCCCACATTAGAAAAAGGGATTATACCGGCATTAATGGCCATCCATTTTTTAAGACGGAATTGCATAGCAATATAATCAAAGCTTGAGTTCTTTGCATTCGTTTTATTTACTCCATCACTAAAATTCGTGTTTTGAAAGGTAAATCCCCCTTCAAACAGAAAAGTTAAAGAGTCCATTGCCGTATACGAAGCAGGATTGGCAGGATTTAATTGATATCTATCACGAATACCATAAGCCAAACCTCCCATAGCCTTACTTTTCCCAAAAGCATTATCGGCTAACTCACCATAGCCATAACGGGTATATGGAGAATTGGTTGCGTTTTGTGAACTCGTATTCTTCTGTCCCCAAACAGTTCCTACAACCATTGACAGAAAAAACACAAAAAAGACTTTCTTAAAACCTACCATTATATTTATTTAATGCTGTTTCTACTTTAAAATACCAGAAAGTTTAAAAACTAACTACAAATATGGTACTTTTTCACCTCGTTACAAAGAAATAGATCATTTCCTCCCGTTAAAAAAACAAAAGCATTTAGCAAAAGGTCTCTTTTTTACTCAACGAATACAGAGTTTCACAATCTATTTTACATTTGCAAATTGCAAATATAATGACTTTTTCCATTTTCATGAGTTTACCACAAAAGAAATAATAATAATGTCTTATTGCCTTACCTAAATTCAGTTGATTTTTCACCTCTTTTATTCTATAGTTTTTTCGGTCTGGGAGACAACATCCTTATGACCCAGACCGAAGAGGATTATAACCCAGACCGACAAGCGGTTTAACTCAGACCCCATTGAGAGCCCGGATTGTCGGTCTTAGACAGACAGTGAACGAGAATCAATCTGTTAAATATAATATGTGGTAAAAAAAGAAGTATATTTGCACAACAGAAACGTAAAATAAAAAATGAAACGCTATATAATCTTTATTTCAATCATCCTATTTAATTTTCATCTTTCCTTAAGGGCTCAAAACACGGAAGAGAATACTGTTTGTGAAGATAGTATTCATATCAGCTTACTGACTTGCGCTCCCGGAGATGAAATATATACTTTATTCGGGCATACAGCCATACGAGTCAAAATAGCCAATCAAAATATTGATCGAGTGTATAATTATGGGCTGTTCAACTTTAACACTCCAAATTTTATCTTTCGATTTGCATTAGGAAAAACAGATTATCAATTGGGAGCCTCCACTTTTCCCTATTTTTTAGCAGAATACGAATATTATAATCGTGCTGTATGGGAACAAACCCTAAATTTGACGTTAGAGGAAAAAAACAGACTTTTTTATCTTTTACAAGACAATAACAAACCGGAAAATCGCATATACAGATACAATGTTTTTTATGACAATTGTGCAACTAAACCACGAGATATCATATCACAATCAATAAATGGTGATATAAAGTTTACAGACACTATTGATGAAACATTCCGAACCATAATCCACCAACATACAAAAAACCATCCTTGGTCAGAATTTGGAATGGATCTAGGTTTAGGCTCACCTGCAGATAAAAAGATTTCCACATTAGAAAGTATGTTTGCACCTTTTTATCTTATGACCCTATTTGAGGATGCCACGATCATTGATTCACAAGGTAATCAGAGAACATTGATAAAAGAGAAGAAAACCATTTTCAAGCCTAAAAAGATGGATATGACAGAAAAAACGGGACTCTCTCCCCTTTTGCTATTCAGTTTGTTATTTTGCATCATTCTATTCATCTCTTATAAAGGTATTAAAAAGCATAAAAGTTATTGGGGAGTTGATTTTCTACTACTATTAGTATATGGTATAGCGGGTTGCATACTTGGTTTTCTATCTTTTATATCTACACATCCTGCAGTATATCCCAACTACTTACTACTTGTGTTCAATCCAATTCATTTATTGGCTCTTCCACTTGTATTAAAACGGATTAGGAAGAAACAGAAATCATATTACATGGCCATATATTGTATTTTATTAACTTTTTTTATAGTGCTTTCTCCTCTAATCCCACAAAGTTTTAATTTAGCTATATTACCTTTGACATTGTGTTTATTAATAAGAGGTATAAACCATTTAATTCTACCTCACAAAATAAAATAATGAAAAAACTGCTGACTTCCATATTAACCTTTCTATCCATAGCGGGTATTCATTCCCAAAATGTACCTCCTAGCCCCAAATTAGTCATAGGTATCACGATTGACCAATTACGCACAGATTATATAGAAACCTTTGCGCCTTTATTTGGAAATGATGGATTCAAACGATTATGGAAAGAAGGGAAAGTATATAGACATGCTGACTACGATTTTTCCAATATAGATTGTGCTTCTGCCATTGCCTCTGTTTATACAGGAACCACTCCTTCTTTACACGGAATCATCGGAGAAAACTGGATGAACCTTTCTACGCTGCAACCGGAAAATTGTGTTAATGACCCGGCATATATGGGTAATTATACCACGCAGAATACTTCTCCTAAAAATTTACTGGTCTCCACACTGGCTGATGAACTTAAAATATCAACTAAAAATAAAGCTTATGCTTTTAGTATAGCTCCTACAGCAGAAGCTGCCATATTCAGTGCCGGCCATATGGCTGATTGTGCATTTTGGCTCAATACAAATAATGGAAAATGGTGCAGTACAACTTATTATAAGAATTTTCCTTGGTGGGCTAGCCGATATAACGATCAATCATCTCTTGATGCTCGTTTATCGGAATGGGAATGGACTCCCTATCACCCTTCTTTTAAATATGAATACGCTTCCGGATGGCAGCAAGAACCATTTAAATATAAATTTAATCAAGGGGATAAATTCAGAAAGGCCATAACAAGTCCTTTTATTAATGATGAAATCAATCGCTTTGTTTCTGAACTGCTAAAACAAAGTGGCATAGGTGAAGATGATACACCGGATTTTCTTGGCATTACATACTATGCAGGCAATTTCAATCATATGAATGTAAATGAGTTTCCTATGGAAATTCAAGATATTTACACCCGATTAGACAAGAGTTTATCTTATTTATTTACATTAATTGAAGAACAAATTGGATTAGATAATGTACTCTTTTTTGTTACTTCTACCGGATATATAGATGCTGATAGCCCTTCCATAAACTACCAACAGGTACCCGGAGGTGAATTTCATATCAACCGATGTGCTACTTTACTGAATATGTATTTAATGGCCACCTATGGACAAGGGGAATATGTTGAAGCCTTTTATAATAACCAGATTTATTTGAATCGTGAATTATTAGAAAAAAAACAGCTCCCTTTAGCTGACATACAAAAACAGGCTGCCGACTTTGTGATACAATTTAGTGGGGTTCATCAAGTATACTCTTCTAATCGCATTCTATTAGGAGCTTGGAGTAATGAGGTGGAAAAAATAAGAAACGGCTATCATATAAAACGCTCGGGAGATTTAATTATTGATGTCTTACCCGGATGGACTCTAATGAATAAAGATTCATATGAGAACACTTTGGTGCGTCATACTCCGGTATTGACTCCTTTAATCTTTATGGGGAATCAAATAGTTCCCGAAATCATTAATACACCTACACATATAGCAAAAATAGCTCCTACCATTGCTTATTCCATTAAAATAAGAGCTCCAAATGCTTCTAAAGCTATCCCTTTGATGGATATTCAATAGAAATAGAGTAAATAAACGAACTAAAATCAGCATTTTAATATAACTTTGTGCGATTAATCACGATATAAAGATTTAACGTTCACACTAACCACTTGCATTATATATAATTAAGATATGGGAATAAATAATTTATTAGGCAAAATACTTGGAAACAAATCAACTCGGGATATGAAGGAAATTAAACCTTGGGTTGACAAAATAAAAGAGGCATATCCGGCCATCAAAGAGCTTAGTAATGATGAATTACGGAATAAAACACAAGAGATAAAAGCTTACATTAAAGATTCTGCCCAAGAAGAAAGAGCTAAGGTTGATGAACTTAAAGCTCAAATTGAGGAAACAGAATTAGAAGATAGGGAAAACCTCTTCAATCAAATTGATAAACTAGAAAAAGACATTCTTACAATATACGATAAGTCATTGGATGAAGTCTTGCCTATCGCTTTTTCAATTATGAAAGATACGGCCAGACGCTTTACTGAAAATGAAGAGATTGTTGTTACTGCTACTGAATTTGATAAAACACTTGCAGCAACAAAAGATTTTGTACGCATTGAGGGCGATAAGGCCATATATCAAAATCATTGGGAAGCCGGTGGTAATGAGATTGTATGGGATATGATACATTATGATGTACAGCTTTTTGGAGGTGTAGTACTTCATAAAGGTAAAATTGCAGAAATGGCAACAGGGGAAGGTAAAACTTTGGTTGCTACTCTTCCGGTGTTTCTAAATGCACTAACCGGTAATGGTGTTCACGTAGTTACGGTTAATGATTACTTGGCAAAACGTGATGCTGAATGGATGGGACCACTTTATATGTTCCATGGACTTAGTGTGGATTGTATAGATAAACATCAACCTAATTCTGATAGTCGTAGAAAAGCCTATTTGGCTGATGTTACATTTGGTACTAATAACGAGTTTGGGTTTGACTATCTTCGTGATAATATGGCTATTAGCCCTAAAGACTTGGTGCAGCGCCAACACAATTTTGCCATTGTGGATGAGGTTGACTCCGTACTTATTGATGATGCACGTACGCCATTAATAATCTCCGGTCCTGTTCCTCGTGGAGACGATCAGCTCTTTGACTCGTTAAAGCCAATGGTGGAACGTTTAGTGGAGGCTCAGAAAAAATTAGCCTCACAATATTTAGCAGAAGCTAAACGGTTAATTGCTTCTCAAGAAACTCAAGATGAAGGTTTCTTAGCTTTATTTAGAAGTCATAAAGCAATGCCTAAAAGCAAGGCATTAATTAAATATTTAAGCGAACCGGGAATTAAAACTGGAATGCTCAAGACTGAAGAGATTTATATGGAGCAACAAAATAGACGGATGCATGAAGTTACTGATCCGTTATATTTTGTAATTGATGAAAAAATTAATAGCGTTGATCTAACAGATAAAGGGGTTGAGTTAATTTCTGATAAATACGAGGATGCTCAGTTCTTTGTTCTTCCGGATATTGCGGCACAATTATCCGATCTTGAAAATCAAACAGAACTTTCAGATGAGCAGAAACAAACTAAAAAAGATGAGCTCCTGTCTGATTATGCCATAAAATCGGAACGTGTTCACACCATCAATCAATTACTGAAAGCATATACCATGTTTGAGAAAGATGACGAATATGTGGTAATTGAAGATCAAGTAAAAATTGTAGATGAGCAAACCGGCCGTATTATGGAAGGTAGACGGTACTCTGACGGATTACACCAAGCCATTGAGGCCAAAGAAGGAGTAAAAGTAGAGGCTGCCACCCAAACTTTCGCAACCATTACTCTTCAAAACTACTTCAGGATGCATCATAAATTAGCCGGGATGACGGGTACTGCCGAAACTGAAGCCGGTGAATTTTGGGATATTTATAAACTTGATGTGGTTGTTATTCCTACGAATCGTTCTATCGTCCGTAATGATATGAATGATAGGGTTTATAGAACACAACGAGAAAAGTATGGAGCCGTAATTGAAGAGATACAAAAGATGGTAGACGAAGGACGTCCTGTTCTGGTAGGTACTACCTCAGTGGAAATTTCGGAGATGTTAAGCAGGATGCTTGATATGCGAAGAATCTCACATAATGTACTGAATGCTAAACTTCATCAAAGAGAAGCGGAAGTGGTAGCTAAAGCTGGTCTAAAAGGAGCTGTTACTATAGCTACAAACATGGCCGGACGTGGAACGGACATTAAATTAAGTAAAGAGGTAAAAGACGCCGGAGGTTTAGCCATTATTGGTACTGAAAGACACGAATCAAGACGTGTTGACCGTCAGCTAAGAGGGCGTGCCGGACGTCAAGGTGATCCGGGTTCTTCTGTGTTCTTTGTTTCTTTAGAAGATGATTTAATGCGATTGTTCTCTTCAGATCGTATTGCAGGAATCATGGACCGTTTAGGATTTAAAGAAGGGGAAGTCATTGAACACAAAATGATTTCAAAATCAATAGAGAGAGCTCAAAAGAAAGTAGAAGAAAATAACTTTGGCATACGTAAACGTCTTCTTGAGTATGACGACGTGATGAATAAACAACGTACTGTAATTTATACTAAACGTAAACACGCACTCATGGGGGAACGTATCGGAATGGATATCGTAAACATCATATGGGATCGTTGTGCCTTTGCAGCTGAAAGCTTAAGCTATGATGAGTATAAAATGAGTATCATTCAAACTTTAGCCATAACTCCTCCGGTTACTGAAGAAGAATTTAAATCGGAAAAGAAAGAGGATATTACTGAAAAAACATTCCAATCAGCCATTGCAGCTTATAAGCGTAAACAGGAACACTTGGCACAGATTGCAAACCCTGTAATTAAGCAGGTATATGAAAGTCAAGGGGAATTGTATGAAAATATCCTTATCCCCATTACTGACGGGAAAAGAATGTATAACATTAGCTGCAACTTAAAAGCAGCCTATGAATCGGAAAGTAAAGAAATTGTCCGCTCATTCGAGAAAGCCATATTGCTACATGTCATAGATGAATCGTGGAAGGAAAACTTAAGAGAACTAGATGATCTTAAACATTCTGTACAAAGTGCTAGTTATGAACAAAAAGATCCTTTATTAATTTACAAATTAGAGTCTGTTACTCTATTTGATGCAATGGTTGATCGCATCAATAATCAAACGGCTGCGATCCTAATGAGAGGACAGATTCCTGTTCAAGATCCGTCACAAGTCAGAGAAGCTGCTCCGGAAAGAAGACAGGACATGAGTAAATACAGAGAGGAAAAATATGATTTGAATGATCCCAATCAGGCAGCTGCAGCTCAACAAGATACCAGAGAACAAGCTAAAAGAGAACCTATTCGTGCAGAAAGAACAGTAGGACGTAATGAACCTTGTCCTTGTGGCAGTGGAAAGAAATACAAAAACTGTCACGGTAAAAGAGATGTTCAATAAATTAAAATAATCAAAAAAGGAGTTTCAGTAGTGAAACTCCTTTTTTATTTTCTTAGAATCACCTCTTTATTTCATAAATATTGTATTTTTGTTTAAAGTGCTAAAAAGAGATTACGTATGAAAACAAAAAAGACTCCCCTCCTATTAATTGGTGCTCTATGCAGTCTATTTTTATTTAATGCATGCCAAACCACAAAAATATTTTATATAGATTACCTGAATCCCGCAAAAATCAGTTTTCCTAAAGAACTTAAAAAAGTGGGAATTGTAAATGCAGTTGTTTCTGATTATACTACTCAAAAAGCAAAACCCAGCTGGAATGATAATAAGGCTCTGCTACTGGGTGATGCCAACCTTCTCACCGAGTCACTGGCCGAACATCTTGCTGAAGCCAATTATTTTGATGAAGTTGTAATTTATGATTCAATCCTTCAATTGGGTCAAGAAAATGTTGAGAACCAACCTTTAACAACTGAAGAAATTAATAATCTAATCGATGTTCTCCAAGTTGACTTCTTAGTTTCTGTTGAGGACATTCTGTTAAATGCAGAAAAAAAAGAATACCTCATTGGTGATTTCATTATAAGTCAATTAGAAGTTGAAACCAAAGCAGGAATGAAAGCATACCTACCGAATAGAACGTCTCATATATTTAAAGATCAAATAATAGACACACTCTATTGGGATTTAAATGATCCGGCAAACTTTTATATAAGAGAGAAACAACTTGTAGAAGAAGCCTCTATATATGCAGGAGAAAAATTAGCCTCTCGTTTAGCTCCTCAATGGAAAACAGCTGAACGTCTTCTTTATGTCGATGGAAATAAAACATTAAGAAAAGCAAGTAAATTGGTAAAGGAAAGTCAATGGGATGAAGCTCTTAAATGTTGGAATGACTTTTATGATTCATCGGATAATGTGAAGAACAAAATGAAAGCTGCTCTTAATATCGCCGTTTATTTCGAGATGAGAGATAATTTTAAAAAAGCCATCGAATGGGCAGTCATAGCTACAGACCTAGCTTATAAAGTGGATGAAGTCCAAAACAAATCTCCAAACTATATTTATGGTACCTACCATTACTTTCCAATAAAGAACTATCTGGAGGTATTGAAAAAAAGAGAAGAGAGTAATGTTCAACTTGAACAACAAATGAGTAGATTTGATAACTAAAATAAGTAAATAAGAAAGATTAAATAATAGTTTTTTATACCTTTGTCATAAACAATAAATTCCTATGAGAGTAAGTAAAAAAACACAAGAGTTGCTGGAGAATGCAATAAAAGAAGCCGTTGATAGCCTTATGGGTGAAGAGGATTCTTCTTTAGTTACTGATATCCACATTTCCGTTTCATCTGAAACGGGTGAGGTCTTGTTGTTTGATGATAATGATGACACTTTATCCAT
This sequence comes from uncultured Bacteroides sp., assembly GCA_964522975.1. Taxonomy (GTDB): domain Bacteria; phylum Bacteroidota; class Bacteroidia; order Bacteroidales; family Bacteroidaceae; genus Bacteroides_E. The sequence goes on from CAZFXK010000010.1 coordinate 31,633, forward strand.
GTGCACTTCCGCAGACTTGATTAGGAATAATGGTGATAATAATAAAGAATATTACGATTCATTAGACAAAACCTTCTCAATCATTCTAAACAGGATGCAAACCGAAGGTCTGTTTCAAGATTTACCTTTATTAAAACCCTTTTCATTTGTTTTAGTAGATGAGAATAAAGACACTTATACTGAACTTCTCTTGATTGATGATGACACACTAATTATCAGCGATGAGCTCTTAAAAGGATTGGATGAAGAACTGGATCTTTTCTTAAAAGAACTATTAAAAGAGTAAAGCCAACCAACAGATAGGAGTTTGGGACTGTCCCAAATTTTGTTAAGGCATAGAACAAGATCAATTTTCATTTAATAACACAAATCTTTTTTTCCAACCACCACATAAGATTTAAACTTGTCTCCCTGTTTTGTAAGAAAAGGAAGGCCAGGTTTTTTACATTTAGCAAAACAGTTTACTTAAGAAAAAATAAAGGGTTAAACTCAATTAGAATTTAACCCTTTCTATAACATAAAGCTACTATTAAGCTTTAACTTTTTCTACTATAGCTTTGAATGCTTCCGGATGATTTACAGCTAAATCTGCTAGAACCTTACGGTTTATCTCTATTCCGGATTTCTTTATCATACCCATTAATTTTGAATAGGTTGTTCCTTCCAGACGAGCAGCAGCATTAATACGCTGTATCCATAATGAACGGAAGCTTCTTTTCTTAGCTTTCCTGTCTCGGTAAGCATAAGTAAGACCTTTTTCCCAAGAGTTTTTTGCTACAGTCCACACATTTTTACGTGCACCATAATAGCCCCTTGTTCTTTTCAGAATTTTCTTTCTTCTTGCTCTAGAAGCAACATGATTTACTGATCTTGGCATAGTTTTTTTTAGTTTTGATTGTTAGCGTCATTACTAAGTAATGCTCTTTATTTGCTAAACACTCGATTAATACTTTTTTTAATAAATGCTTTCTTATCTCATTCCTAAGAGTTCCTTGATCTGATTCTCATCAGAACTACTAACTGTTGTGAACTTCACTAAGTTTTTCTTTCTCTTTTTTGACTTTTTAGTCAAAATGTGACTGTGATAAGCATGCTTTCTTTTGATTTTACCGGTCCCGGTAAGAGTAAATCTTTTTTTAGAACCGGAATTAGTTTTCATCTTTGGCATTGTTCTTCTTTTATATAATTAATAAATTAGATAGTAACGCACTATACCAAATCATTCTGCGCGTTACGTATCGATAATACTAAACTGTATCTATTTCTTTTTTGTACTGGGAGAGAGTAATAGTGTCATACGTTTACCCTCTAGCTTAGGCATCTGATCTACACGAGCATAATCTTCAAGATCTTTAGCAAAACGTAGTAATAAAATCTCACCCTGTTCTTTAAATAAGATGGATCTTCCTCTAAAGAATACAAAGGCTCTAACTTTATCTCCATTCGACAAGAATTCTTTAGCATGATTAAGCTTAAAGTTATAATCGTGTTCTTCAGTCTGAGGACCAAATCGAATCTCCTTTACACTAACTTTTACTTGTTTAGCTTTTTGATCTTTTAAGCGCTTCTTTTGCTGATAAATAAATTTAGAAAAGTCGATGATCTTACACACTGGAGGATTGGCATTGGGTGAGATTTCTACTAAATCTAGACCCCGTTCTCTTGCAATTTTCAGTGCCTCAGATGTGGGATATACTTTGGCTTCTATATCATCCCCTACAACACGAACCTCCTGACTTTGTATTTTTTCGTTAATTTTATATTGCCTCCTAAGTTTATCATTCATAGTGTGTCTAATTCCTAATCTTCTTCTTTTACTCAATTTATTAAATCCTTTTTTTTATGTAAAAGCCTTATTAACAGATTAATTGTTACGCTTTTAACAAATTCGCTACAAACTTACCACTTTTTTATTATATTCTGAACTTCTTCGTGCAGTTTTTTCGCAAATTCATCAACTTTCATGGCTCCCTGATCTCCTTCTCCTTGTTTTCTTACAGATACCATATTATTTTCTGCTTCTTTCTCTCCAACAATCAGCATATAAGGAATACGTTTCATCTCATTATCCCGTATCTTTCGTCCTATTTTTTCATTTCTATCATCAACTACAGCACGTAAATCAGAAGCAGCTAAAATTTCTTTGATTTGGTTTGCATAGTCATTAAACTTTTCACTTATAGGAAGAATTGCTACTTGATCCGGCGTTAACCAAATGGGGAATTTACCTCCCGTATGCTCAATAAGTACGGCCACAAATCGTTCCATTGAACCAAATGGAGCTCTATGAATCATTACAGGACGATGTTTTTGATTATCAGCACCCGTATATTCTAATTGGAATCTCTCCGGTAGATTATAATCCACTTGAATTGTACCCAATTGCCATTTTCGACCAATGGCATCCCTAACCATAAAATCAAGCTTAGGTCCATAAAACGCGGCTTCTCCGTATTCTATCTTTGCCTTTAGTCCTTTTTCTTCACAAGCCTCAATAATTGCTTGTTCTGCTTTCTCCCAATTTTCCTCACTACCTATGTATTTAGTTTTATCGTTCGGATCTCTTAGGGAGATTTGTGCTTCAAAATCCTCAAATTCAAGCGCATTAAAAATAATAAATATAATATCAACTACCCTTAAGAATTCATCTTTTACCTGATCCGGGCGACAGAAGATATGGGCATCATCTTGAGTAAATCCTCGAACACGTGTCAATCCATGTAATTCACCACTCTGCTCATATCGGTACACAGTACCGAATTCAGCTAAACGAATGGGTAAATCTTTATAAGAGTGTGGCTTGAAACTATACACTTCACAATGATGAGGGCAATTCATCGGTTTTAATAAATACTCTTCATTTTCCTCCGGTGTGTGAATAGGTTGAAAAGAGTCTTTTCCATATTTATCATAATGTCCGGATGTTACATATAAAGCTTTATTTCCTATATGTGGAGTTATTACCTGGTCGTAACCAAAACGTTTTTGAATTCTCTTCAAGAAATCTTCTAAACGTAATCGAAGCTCTGTTCCTTTGGGCAACCACATAGGTAACCCTTTACCCACGGTATCAGAGAACATAAATAACTCCAATTCTTTTCCAATCTTTCGGTGATCTCTTTTCTTGGCTTCTTCCAAGAACTCCAGATATTCTGTTAAGTATTTCTTTTTAGGGAAGGTAATACCATAAATCCGAGTCAACATTTTACGTCCCTCATCACCTCTCCAATAAGCACCTGCAACACTCGTTAACTTAATGGCTTTAATAGGAGCCGTTGACATTAAATGCGGACCTCTACAAAGGTCAGTAAAATTTCCCTGTGTATATGTTGTAATATGTCCATCTTCTAACTCAAAGATCAACTCACTTTTATAAGTTTCCCCCCTATCTCCAAACAGTTTCAAAGCATCAACTTTTGAAATTGATTTTCTAACCAATTTTTCATTCAGCCTTGACAACTCTATCATCTTAGCTTCTATTTTAGCTAAATCTTCTTCACGAATCACTCGATCTCCCGGATCTACATCATAATAAAACCCATTTTCTATGGCCGGGCCTATTCCAAATTGAATACCGGGATAGAGTTCTTGTAAAGCTTCCGCTAATAGGTGAGCACTCGTATGCCAAAAAGCATGTTTACCCTCTTCATCTTCCCATTTATACAACACAATTTCTGCATCTTCTTCAATGGGACGATTTAAGTCGTATGTTTCACCATTTACACCACAAGACAAGACCTCTTTAGCCAAACGACTACTTATGCTTTCTGCTATTTCTAATCCAGTAATTCCGTTCTTATACTCTCGTACCGATTTATCTGGAAATGTTATCTTTATCATATTTATAATTTATAATCTAACTAAATAATATTTTCGCAAAATTAACTAAATCTCTTTGAGTATTCTACTTTTAATACTAAAATTTATTGCGTAGGTTGATTCCCAAATCGTTTTATTACGTTGTAGGCAGCAATGATACCTAACTCTCCTGCTTTACTTAAATCGGCTATTCCGGCTTGATTGTTCCCCAGATATATTTTTGTTAATCCTCTATTATAATAAGCTTCCGCAAAATCAGGATTTATCGCTATAGCTTTATCATAATCTACTATTGCCGTTCTAAAATCTTTTAACTCAGTATATAAGTTTCCCCTGTTATAATATGCATAAGCAAAATCCGGAGCTATTTCTATAACTTGATTTAAGTCGTTTAATATCACCTCAAAACTGAAACCCATTTCTTTTTTATTTTTCAACTCCGGCGCAACAACCACCTCTTGTGAACGCTCATACATCAACTGTTTATAACGAATTAAAGAGCGCATAAAATAGGCCGGGTAAAAGTTTCCTTTTTCATCTACTGCAATAGCATGGGTTAAATCATTAATTGCATTCGTAAAATCTTGCACTAAATAAAAATCCAGTGCTCTGGCAAAATGAGCCAGAGAATTATTCGGTTGATCTGCTATTAAACTGGAGTGTATATCTATTAATTCAAAATGCTCGGTAATCTCTGATTCAGATAGTGGCTTTTCTCTATTTGTTATTTTCAGAGGCTTAGGTAAAATACCAGTATGATTCAAATCATCAATGAATTTATGATAATGCACATCCCCTCGTATTTCATGAGTTTTCTCATAATATGATAATACATAGAGCCCTTCAAGTTTAACTTCCACTGTTCTATCTTGAACACGCCCACGATACTCACTGGTATATCCATGGGAGTCCTCATCATCAGCAACTATAATCTTATGATAATTTGAGACATTTTGATCCGAACGCTTTCTGGTTTTGTCTCCTTCACTCTTCTCTTTTTCAACTTCACCAGTTTCAGTTCCACTTCCTCCTTGTGCTTGAGCCATACGCTTATTTTGCTCTTCTAATTGCAGACTGATGATTTTATAATCATCTTCTTGTGCCCCTTTGGCATCACCTATTTTTTTCCGAGCATCCATCCGATAATAATAGCCTATTAAAAAGTCGGGATACACTTTCAATACTTTAGAATAATCGTTAATGGCTCCGGCATAATCTCCGGTTTGAGCACGTAAAATCCCCCTATTAAAGGTCGCCATCATATCGTCGGGATCTATGTTCAATACGAAATTGAAATCTTCAATGGCACGATTATCATCACCAACACTTGCACGAAGCAATCCTCTATTATAATGACCAATAAAATTTTTGGAATCTATATTTAAAGCTAAGTCATAATCGCTCATGGCTCCCCTCAAATTATTCTGATGGAAACGAGCCAAAGCCCTATTGATATAATTATTTGCATTTCGAGCACTAAGATAAATAGCTTGGTCTAAATCTTTTTCGGCTTCTTTGTATTTTTTCTGCTTAATTTCCAACAAAGCACGTGTCGCCCAGGCATTAGGATCATATCTATCCATTTCAATGGCTTGCGAAAAATCCGTATAAGCCTGTAGCGTATCTTTCTGTTGTAAATGAACCTCACCTCGCATTAAATAGGCCGGCGTATAGCGTGGAGAAACACGCAACAAACTTTCTAATGATTCTTTGGCTGCGTCATAATCTTCTTTTAGCAGATAGGAAAGAGATAAGTTATGCCAAAGGACTTCATTTTCAGGATCAAAATCTAAAGCTGTTTGATAATCTTCTATGGCTCCATCAAAATTATCTTGACGGATTCTTGCGATACCTCGAATCTGATAAATACCAACAACAAAAGGGTTGCGCACTAAGGCTGAATCGCAATCGGACTCAGCTCCTTGATAATCATCTAAATTTAATTTTGCCAAACCTCTAAAGAAATAGGGTTCATAGAGGTAGGGTTTTGCATTAATCACTTGATTAAAATACTGGATAGACAAAACATAATCCTCAAAATATAGAGCATTTCGAGCAATCATCATCACTCTATCCGTATTAATCTGTGCGCTTAAAAATAAAGGGAAGAATATTATAAGTAAAAATAATTTTCTCAACATTCAATTCATTAATTCTATAAGATTAATAGCTCAATTAATTAGAATAAACAAATGTAATCTTATTTATTCTTTTTTCATTATTCCATAGGCTTGTTTTACTATACTTTATGATTTTTAGAACCATAAAATTCAGACAAATCGTTCCTAAGGTTGATAAACAGCTTCTATTTTTTTTAAATTAAAAAACCTTTTTATTTAGAACACTTCACCTTTAATGTTTAACTTTAAATAAAACTATTAATTAATACTCTTTTATAT